>JAADHL010000058.1 GCA_013151875.1 Deltaproteobacteria bacterium | reverse complement strand
AGCATGGGGACCTTGCCGGTGGGGAGGTAGAGGGTAGCCGCGCGGCTCATGCCCTCCATGGCCGTGGGGCAATCCAGGTCTATGCCGGCGCCCGGGTCGGCGATCAGGACGTGGACGCGCGTCAGGGACGGCAGGCGCTCCACCATGAGCGCATCATCAACCTCGGTCGTCCATGGGTCGTCGATCGTCAGGGGACCAGCGCACTCGGCGGCGTGCGCGATGGCGCGACGGGTGGCCACATCCGGGTCGTCCATCACGTGTTTTGCAATTGCAGCGGCGTCCTCCAGCACCTCGGGCGGAAACCGCGTCCGAATGTGATTGACGTGCATGCCCAGGATCTCGTCCTCGTGGAACACCCCAAGGCGAATCAGCAGGTCCAGGGCCCCAGCCTGTGGGCTGGACACGCTGCCACCCTCGACGCCCTCGAGGACCCTGACCCCGAAAGCGCCATCGCCTCCCTTGGGACCGTCCACGGCCAAAGCCTTCAACCAAGCGACGCCTCTTGCCTGATCTTCATCGGAGGTATCCGGAGGTCTTGTTTCATCCAGCGCGGTCCGTAACGCCACAGCCGCGCGTTTCACCATCTCCAAATCCTGTTGTTCGCGTTCTTTTTTCGCGAGGGCCTGGCTTACGGCTTCGGGCGCGCAGGGGGCCCAGGCGCCCCCGGGGACGCCGCGGAAATGGACCTTGTCCAGGGCTAGGGCGCAGGCCACGGCACATGCGTGTTCGGGTCCTGTTTTGGAAAACAGAATGGACGCCAAATCGTCGGGATAGTGGCTGCCGCCGTCGGGGGTCAGCAGGTCCCACAAGGCCGCGAGGTCCACTGCGTGCATGGCGTCCTCGACCCGTTCGTGAAAGGTTGTCATTGCGTCAACGGCGGCCTTTGCAGAGTGCATGGGCGCACGCGCCTCGGACACCCAGAAGATCCGTTCGTCCGTCCAGGTTTCGCGGCCCCCGCCCATGACCAGAACCTTCGCCCTTTCACCGCGCCACTCGACAACCACGCCGGGCACTGCTCCCCTGGCCGTCATGCAGTAGGCGATCTTTCCGACGTCTTCAGCCGGCATCGAGGGCCACCTTCCTTCGCCACCAGTACATGAAGGCGCCGGCAACGAACATGGGGATCCCCACGAGCTGCGATGTGGACAGGCCGAACATGGCGCCGCGAGGGTCGTCGCGCCAGAATTCGATGACAAAGCGCAGGACGGCGTAGTCCATCACGAAAAGGAAAAGCAGTTGCCCCTCGAAGCGCAACCGGGTCCTGCGCCAGAAATAGAGGTAGGCGAAGATGACCAGACACCCGAAGGCCTCCCAGAGCTGGGTCGGATACACGGGCAGGGAATGGGCGGCGGCCCTTGTGATGAGACCCTCGTGCACGTGCAGGTCCCATGCTGGGCTGCCCCTGGGAAAGGCCAGTCCCATGGGTGAGTTCAGGGCGCACACCTTGCCCCAACAGCATCCGGCCAGGAAGCATCCGATGCGTCCGAACACCAGGCCCAAGGGAATGCCGTATCCAGCCAGATCAAAGACCTTCCACATGGGCATCCTGAAGCGTCTGATGAACATGATGCCTATGGGGATCGCCAGGGCCAGCCCCCCATAGTAGACTAGGCCCCCATACCAGAATTTAAAGACCCGCAGGCAGTCCTTGACGTGGCACGTGCCCTTTGTGGGGTCGCACAGGTCGCCCTTGTCGGCATCGACGCACTCCTGGTCGCTGTAACACTTCTTGCCGCCGTCAAGCGGTTGACCTTTCACCAGGAGGGGGGCCACGCAAAGGTTCTTGTACGTGTCCCAGTACCCGTCCGCGACCACGTGCAGGACCCTGGCCCCCACGATCCCGGCCAGGATGAGCACCAGGGCCAGGTCCAGAAGCCGGTTGCCGTCCATGAGGTCGCGTTTCAGTACATCATGGTGGGCCAGCAGCACCACGAACGTATAGCCCACCATCAGCAAGGTGAAGTAGGCCGGAAACTCGATGAATCCAAGGTTGAAGGATGGGAACAAAAGGTTCCTCCTCAATGTCATTCAGGCAAGGTCCGCCGGGCATTGTAACACCAGGATCAATACAGGATGATCAACCCGGGTCGGGCGAAGAATGCGGGCCTGGGCTACTATAGTCACGCCACAATCAGGTGGGGACGATGACGCGGGTCTGTCCCGAATGCGGTCGAAGGTTCGATGCCGACGTGCTGGAGTGTCCGGACGATGGGGCCCCTACGTTCATGGTGGACAAGGAGGCTGACCTCATCGGCAGGGACCTGGACGGACGTTTCGATGTCCTGGAATTGCTGGGCGTTGGCGGCATGGGCGCGGTCTACAGGGCGCGACAGCGCTCCACGGATCGAGACGTGGCCCTGAAGCTGCTGCGTCCGGACATGGCCGGCGACGAGACCGCCATAAAAAGATTCTTTCGGGAGGCGCGCGCAGCCAGCCGCCTGACCAATCCCCACACAATCACCATCTTCGACTTCGGCCAGACCAGGGACGGGATCCTGTTCATAGCGATGGAACTGCTGAAGGGTCGGTCGCTCGCGGGCCTGCTGAGGGAGACGGCTGGGCCGCTGTCTCCGGACGGTGCGGTCGATATAATCGATCAGGTGCTTCAATCGCTGGACGAGGCCCATGCCGAGGGTATTCTGCACAGGGACCTCAAGCCGGACAACATCCAACTGGTCCAGACCCGGGACGGGGACGCATTCGTCAAGGTCCTCGACTTTGGTATCGCCAAACAACTGGATTCGAAATCCACCGCGCTGACCGCGACCGGGGCGGTTTTCGGCACCCCCACCTACATGAGCCCCGAGCAGGCCCAGGCCCTGGACCTGGATGCCAGGAGCGATCTCTATTCGGTGGGCGTCATCCTGTTCGAGATGCTGGCCGGCAAGCCGCCTTTCACGGCGGACACGCCCCTGGCGATTGCCATGAAGAAGGCCCGGGAAGATGCGCCTGCAATCTACAGGGTCAATCCCGACGTGCGGGTGCCCAAGGGGCTCGAACGATTGGTTTCGACGCTGCTTGCAAAAGACCCCGAGGATCGCCCGCGGGACGCATCCGCGGTCCGGTCGATGCTGAGGGCGGCGACAGGGTCCGGTGACGACCGGACGGTGCGTATGCCTGACGTGATGATCGAGGACCGCACCACGAAGATAATCACTTCCTCACGTCCGACGGGAGATTTCAGTGTCGATCCTGGTCCGGCGGCATCCGGCATCGAGACAGTGCCGCCCGATCCCAGGCGATGGACATGGATGAACCGCATCTGGCCCGTCCGCTTCTGGCCTGCCCTGGCGGTCGCCACGGGAATCGGGCTGGCCGCGGCCCTTGCGGTTCGGCAGATGAAGGAAGACCGTTCAGGGGTTTCGGAAGTCAGCACCCTGTCGTCAACCGTGCCCATATCCGGTCCCGTCGGCCATGACATTTTCAACGGCGAAGGCGTGTCGGATGCACGTGTCGAAAGCGATGTTCAAGACATCGATCAAGATATCGTTCAGGATGCCGTTCAAGATAGCGTTCAGGACGCATTGCCCGTTGAAACCCGCGTAAGTGTACAATCGCGCCAAAGGTCGGGCCGCGCGAGGAGGAAACTTCCCAGGCGGCCGGACGAGGAAATCGTGAATATACTGAAGAAGGGCGGCAAAGGCGCCCAGCCGGATAAGATACGGCTCAAGGTCAAGGACGATGCCAAGTGAAGGATGATGTCAAGTGAAGGACGGTGCCGTGGACCGGAGAACCGAATGAAATATCCGCGCGCAGTGTCGCTGTTGTGTACGCTGACGACGGCGCTGGTTCTGGCCCTTGCGGCCGCTGCGCCTTTGACGGCGTCGGCTCAATCGCGTGGGCGCGAAGCGGCTAAGGTGATCGAAAGGGCGTTGCACGACGCGCGGTCCCGCGACTACGGCGGGGCGGTAGCGGGCTTCAAGAGGGCCTGGGAACTGACCCGGGACCCGGCCCACCTGTTCAATATCGCAACCCTGTATCTGAGACGACTCAATGACCCTGAATCGGCCTGGAAATACGCCCTTGAATATCGGGATCTGGCGACAACCGGCGACGGGAAGAGGGAAGCCCGGGCCCTGGTGCGGGACATAGAGGCCGCTTTGCGCAAGACGCACGGCAAGATCGTCGTGAAGGTCGAACCCCCGACGGCGGACCTGTACCTGGACAGCAAAGAAGCCGGCGGCCGAATGTCCAGCGGCGTTGTCTGGGCCATGCCCGGCAGGCACGCGGTCCTGGCCGAGGCCCCGGGATACCGCCCCTCCAGCACCGCGGTGAAGGTGCGCCGGGGCGTCGAGACATCGGTGACCCTCGTGCTTCGGCCGGAAAAGGCGTTTCTGGAGGTGATCAGCGATATCCCCGGATACGCGTGCATCCTGGACGACGAACCTGTCGGCGTGACGCCTTTACGGCGGGTGGTCGAGCCGGGCCCCCATCGGATCAGGGTCGAATCACGAGGTCATCGTCCATACGAGCAGAAAATCGATCTGAGTCCGGGCGAGACGCTGGTGGTCCGGGCGGACCTGGCATCGGCCGATCTCCGTCAATCGGCGCCGCCGAAAGATGCCAGCGACGCCAGGGCCATGAGTGCCGGGAGGATCGGGTCATGGGTGGCGATGGGCACCGGCTCGGCCATGGTCGTGACCGGCGCCGTCCTTTACGGTCTGGCCTGGCGGGACTACAAGGACGCTGACAACCTCCAGCCGGGGCCGAACTACGACGCCGATTTCGACGCCCGGGTGTCCGTAGGGCGCAAGAAGGCATACGCTTCATACGGTCTGTTGGGGGCGGGCGCGGCCGCGCTCGGGGTCGGTCTGATCCTGTACTTCGTCCTGCCCGCGGAACAGACAGTGACAATCGGGCCGGGCGGCCTCCCCGGCCCAAGCCTCGCCGCCCATATAAGGTGGTAGGTCCAGATACAGGATCGAATTTGTTGAACCTTGCCGGGAGGTGACATGAGAACAAAGTTTTTTGCCGCGACCATCCTCATGGGGCTCGCCTGCGGGTGTCTGTCGGCGCAAAAGAAGTCCCCCGACGACGTAAATGTCGGAACCGACGCGGCGGACACCGGGAAGGATGCGACCCTCCCGCCGCCCGACATCAAAGGGTGGGACCCTGGCATCCTGCCCCAGGACTCCGGGCCGGATCATTCGTACAAGGACAACCCGGTTCAATCCGATCACATGGGCGATGTCGGGGGATCGGACCTCCATGATGCGGGTTGCGCGGACTTCAGGATCCTTTCTTTCAGCGCTGCCGGGGGGCTGAAGTACGCGGTTTTCGATCAGCAGGTGGACATCACGGCCAACGTGGAATCGTCTGGACCGGCCCCCTCGGTGCAGGTCGATTTCCAGCCCGCCTCTCTTTCCGCCTATTGGCATGACACCGGCAACGGCAACGGCTGGTTCCGCCAGACCGCGGCCGACGAGAAATTCGCGACCACCGAGGTTACGCTGAAGCTCAAGGTGACCGGCGGCGGCTGCACGGACGAGGCAACGTACGCATTCAAGGTGCTGGGGAGCGTGTGGGCGGCCGAGTACGGCGGCGACGTGGTGCAGGTATTCCGCAGTGACGGACAGTTCATCGTTCAGGGTATACCGACCACTTTTCTGAATGATCCGTGGTCCCTGATTCAGCTTGCTCCGGACAGGATCGGCGTGGGCAATCGCCACAAGGACGGCGTGGAGATATACGACCTCGACGGCACGCACGTGGGCGCGTTCGATATTGTGGACGACAAGGGGTCGAACCTCTACAGCATCTACGGCGCCTACGCGTTGATGCGCCACCAGCCCGACGGGAAGATCTGGGTCGCGGGCCCTCGAGGCAAGCTGTTGATCTACGAGCCGGACGGGACGTTTCTGGACTACGTGTACCTGGATATCTACCCAGCGGGCGAACTGCAGGGCGAGGACCTCTTTCAGCTACCGGACCAGACATCGGTGATCGTGGGCGACAAGACCCTGTCGTGGGACATGTACCTGCTGGACATCGACGGGAAACCAGTGGGCAAATGGGGCGACAATTCGCAGGAGCTTCAGCTCAAGGTCTATCGCGCCGCATCCATCGCCGGCGGCGGGGTGGCCGTGTCGGGCAAGGTCGGCCTGGCCATAAACAAGGCCGTGCTGGCGATTCTCAAGCCCGGCGGCCAGATGGTCAAACAGTCCGCACCCGTACCCGACTTCCTGCAAAGCTATGATATCCTGCCTTTCGGGGACGGCTACCTGGTATCCACGGACCAGGGCTCCATCGCGCGGTTCGACGCCGACCTCAACCTCGTGACGTCATCATGGACGGGCGCAAAGGAGGGTGACTACCGGGGGCTCATGTTGCTTGGCGGGAATTGATTCCGCGGCGGTCATGTTCTGGACATGTCCTGTTTCTTGAACATCGGTTTTTTGGATTGATGCGCCGGCTTACTCGCCCACAAGGGCCTGTGATACTATTTTCGGGCGCCTCGTTCAGGTGGAGGAAGATATGCCCCCAGGTCCGGAAACAGCCTATGGAATCAACGTGTTCGCGCAGGTCATACAGTCCAGGGGCATGGTCCTGGCGGTCCTGATCCTGCTTATCGGCATGTCTGTATTCTCGTGGTTCGTCATTGGTTACAAGTGGCTCCTGTTCAGGCGCGTCCGGAAGGAGTCCGAGCGGTTTTTCGATATCTTCTGGAAATCAGAGACCCTGGAAGAGGTGGAAGGCGCCAGCGAGAGGCTGCCCCGTTGCCCTGTGGCAAGGCTCTTTCTGTCCGCTTACACGGAACTGAACCGGTTCAAACGTACCGGGGCCGCTGATCACAGCGAGCCGGCCCCCATGGGTCACGGTTTCGAGAACATCGAGAGGTCCCTGCGCCGCGCCGTCCAGAACGAGACTTCGCACCTGGAAAGACTGATACCCTTCCTGGCCACTACCGGGTCCTCCGCCCCGTTCATCGGACTGTTCGGAACAGTATGGGGCATCATGAACGCCTTTGCCTACATACACCCGGGGCGTCCCATCCTGGAGACGGTGACGCCCCACATTGCGCAGGCCCTGGTCGCAACCGCCATAGGCCTGCTGGCCGCCATACCCGCGGTCATGGCCTACAACTACTTCATGACGCGAATCCGGGTGTTCACCGTGGAGATGGACAACTTCTCCATCGACTTCCTGAACATCCTGAAGAGACACTTTTTCAAGGATTGAGATGCAGGGTCAGGGACAACGTGGCGCCATGATGTCCGAGATCAACGTGACGCCCCTGGTTGACGTCATGCTGGTGCTGCTGATCATCTTCATGATCTCTTCGTCCATAGAGACAATGCAGGTCCAGCAGGAAAAACAGCGGATCGAGGAAGAGATGAAGGTGGAGGACATGCCCGACCAGAAGGTGCCGGTCAACCTCCCGAAGACCAACGCGGAACCCGTGAACCTGGCCGAAGACAGAAAACTCGTCATGACCATCAACGACAGGGCGGAATTCTTTATCGGGCCGACAAAGATACTGGCGTGTCTGGACATCGCCCCGCGCCTGAACAAGGTGCTGGGCGCCCGCCGGAGCGCCTGGGGACCCAACGAGGACAAGGCATTCAAATTGTGCCTGGACGCCCTGGAGGCGAAGCTTTCAAAAAACGCGAAACTCAAGGCCGACAAGGAAATGTACCTGCGAGCCGATGAGGGCATCCCATACGGCATGGTCCTCAAGGTGATGGCCAGGATCAGGGCGTCGGGCGTGGCCAAATTCGGGCTCGTGGCGGAACCCGAGGAAACCCTGCAAGGATCGCAGTGACACCCGCCTCCGCTACAAGACCGGCTGCTGCAAGCGATGCCGCAAGAGGGGCAATCTGGTTCGGGGGGGGGCTGACGCTTGCCGTCCATGTGGCGCTGGTGTTCATGCTGGCCTCGGTCACCGGCTCCGCGGACCTCAACGCGGTGACGTTTCCCGTGACCCGCCTTTTCTGTGACGACATGCACTGCGCTGAAAAACCTCGCCTCATGCGACGGCGCGGTCCGGATGACGAGGCCGTCGACCTGGGCGTGATCGAGGCCACGGTGATCCCGCGCCTGGGCCTGGCCGAACCCAAGGCCCACAAGCTGCCCAAGCTGGTCAAATACGAGCAACCCGAAAAGATCGAAGAGGCCGTCAACATCCTAAAGGACAACCCGATCACCAGGGAGATCAAACACAAGGCCATAAAGCCGAAAAAGGCCCAACTGGACCGGAGGCGAAAAAAGAAGACACTGGTGGCCATTCTGGGGGCGCCGGACGACGACGACCCGCGCAAGCGGGCCATGTCCCTGGATCGGATTATCGGCGACAGGTCCGGGGTTGCGACCGGCGTCGGCACGGACAGGCTGGATGGAAACGTCTATGCCGGGAAGGTGGCCGGGGCCATCCATCAACGCTTCACCGTGCCTCCCTTTTTGTCCGAATCCGAGCTGAAACGCCTGAAAATGAGGATCCGGATCACGCGCGTGAATGAGGCCGGTCAGATCCTGGAATACAAGGTGATAAGGAGATCCCGCAACAAGGCCTTCAATGACGCCGCGGTGAGGGCCATCCGCCAGTTCATTCCAGGGGAAGGCGGACTCGCTCACCTCCCGTCGCCGGACGGCAAGACACTGAAATACATCAACTCGAAAGGCATGCTGGTGGACCTGGATGGCGCACTGTTCCGGAAGTGACTTGAAGTCAACGACATGCATCGGTACCCGATCACTGGTTGCGATGGCAATCATATCCATGATCGCGGTCAGGGCGTATGCGGGGGGTGATGCCGTTCCCACCCCTTGGCCCAACGACCCACGCTGCGGACATTTTGGATATGATCGCGGCAGCCCCATGCCCCTTATTCCGGTCGCCTGGCCGCAGATTCAGGACCTGACTTTGCGCGGGGAACTGGACGCCGTGAAGGGGTCTTTGGCCCGTTTGATAGCAGACGACCTGGGTCTTTCCGGGGTCTTCAAGGTCCGTCCATCCGAGGCGGCGCCGACATCGTCGCTGATCACCTGGAACTCCGCCATCGCCTTTGACTACCTGGGCTGGCGGCGCGCCGGGGCCTGGCTGGTGGTGGTCGGCGAGGTCTCGCCCTCCAGCCGGGGGCTTCGCGTCCGGTTTGACGGATACCTGACCGAGGAAGCGGACATTCTTCGGATAGGCGGCTCACAGGCGATTGTTCAATTCAAGGACCTGGCGCGCTTTGCACATGGATACGTGAACGCGGTGCTCAGATGCATCACAGGCCTGCCCGGCGCGTTCGGGTCCAGGATCGCCTATTCCTTCCGGCCGCGCCCCGGGGCCTCGAAGGAGGTTTTTTATATAGAGTATGGATCCCGCAAGCCGGTCCAGGTCAGCCGTGACGGTATCGTCGCCATGTTGCCGGCATGGTCCATGGGTGGGGGAGTCGCCTTTACCGGCTTTCGCAGGGGAAACCCGGATACGTACATAGCCGACTGCCCCGGGTGTCCCGGAGGCAAGGTACGCGCCCTTTCCTCCAGGCAGGGCATGAACTCGGGCATAGCGTATTCCCCGGATGGGAAATCCGCGGCCCTGACCCTGGCGCCGGACGGCAACCCCGACATCTATCTGATTGATCCGGAAACGGGCGATGAACAGTCAAGATTGACATCCGCGCCGTCCATTGACACCAGCCCGTGCTGGTCGCCAGACGGAAAGCGGATCGCCTTTGTTTCGGATCGCATGGGAGGGCCCCAGATATGGATCATGAGGTCGGACGGCACGGAAAAGCGGCCCCTGCCCTTGCCCGGATACTACAATACCAGCCCTGACTGGTCGCCAGATGGGGCAGAGATCGTATTCCAGACCAGGGGTGAGGGCAGCCGGTTTTCCATACGAGTCTATAATCTGAAAACGGGCGGACTTCGTTATCTTACCGGTTCAGGCGACTGCGAGGAGCCGTCCTTTTCGCCGGACGGCAGGATGATAGTGTTCACGCGAAAGGACCACGGCCAGCAGCTTTTGTGGATCATGACCCGAGACGGGCTCGGGGCCAGGCCGTTGATGGAGGGTGAAGGCGACTACTTCACCCCGGCGTGGGAGAGGTCCATGCCCGTGGGTGGACAATAGATCGTGAGCCATCGTCAAACCAGGATGTTGCGCGCAGCGATAATGGCTCGATGGGTGCGAAAAACACAGGTGGTCTGATGTCGAATGCGTTCGGACAGAAGAACGGGACAAAGAGGTCACGCGCCATCCTGGATAGGCTCGCCCGGTTCGAGGCGCCCGAGGTCATGGACCACTCATCCGGTTTTCCGGTCGTCATACGCAAGGCCACTGGCGCCAGGGTTAGGGACGCGGACGGCAACCGCTACATAGACCTCGGGGGGTTTTTCGGCGTCGCCGTGGTCGGGCATCGCAATCCCGCCGTCATCAAGGCCGTAAGAAGGCAATCGGCGCGGCTTCTGCACGGCATGGGGGACGTTCACCCCGCGGACGTGAAGGCCGTTTTTTTGCAAAAACTGATCGCCATGATGCCCGCTCCCGACTACAGGGCCGTGCTGTCGCTCAACGGGTCCGACGCCGTTGACACCGCGCTGAAGTTCGCGGCGGCGGCCACCGGCAGGCCCGGGATCATCGCGTTCGAGGGCTCCTATCACGGTCTGTCGGCCGGACCGCTGGAGGCCACGGCCCAGGCGAGATTCAGGACGCCTTTTGCAGCGGCCATGAACGGACGCGGCTCGTTCCTGCCTTTTCCCGCTGCGGACGGGTCCGACATGGACCGGGTCCTGGAGGACGTGCGCGTCCGCGCCCGTGATGCCGACGGCAACATGCCCGTAGGCGCCTTGATAGTCGAGCCCGTCCAGGGGCGCGGCGGCATCAGGGTCCCGCCCAAGGGATTTCTGTCGGCTCTCGCGTCCATCGCGGCGGACGAGGGACTGGTACTGATAACCGACGAGGTCTTTACGGGCGTTGGCCGAACCGGGGCTTTCCTTGCCGGTGATCACGAAGGCCTGGCCCCCGACGCGGTCTGCATCGGCAAGTCCCTGGGCGGCGGCATACCCATTTCGGCATGTCTCATGCGCGGGGCCCTGGCCGACGCCGTGAAGGGGGCCCAGGGTGAGGCGGTGCACACATCCACTTTCCTGGGTCATCCGCTGGGCTGCGCGGCGGGCGCGGCAGTACTGGACGAACTGGCTCGAAAGGACCTGTATGGCGCGGCGGACAGGATCGGGGCGTACATTGCCAAACGGGCGAACGCGTGGACGCAGCGTTTCGACGCGGTCCGGGATTGTCGTGGACGCGGCGCGATGATGGGCGTGGAACTGGTCGGTTCCGAAGGCGGCACGGCCATGGAAATATGCGCCGAGGCCCTGCGCAGGGGCGTGATCCTGTTGACAGCGGGCGAGGCCGGCAACGTGCTCTCCTTTACCCCGCCGCTCGTGATCGAGGACCACGACCTTGCCCGTGCGATGGACGTGGTCGAGGAATGCGTGTGGTTGGTTCTGGGGCGAGGCGAAAAGTCATGATCAGCGGCGACATCATCACGCGGGTCAGGGCGGTCATTGAATCCGGGGAACTGGATGATGAGGGATTCGTCGAGCTTTGCCGCCGAATAGCCGGGGAGCAGGGCAGCCTTGGCGCCGAATCTGGGCTTCAGGGGGTTGTCCCTGTACCGGAGGAGGCATTCAAGCGCGCAACCGTGGCCCATTTTCCGGTGGATCAGGCTCAAGCCGTTTTCAGGACTTCGGGCACAACTACCGGCAACACCGGTAAACACCACGTTTTCGACCCTGGCCTGTATCGCGCGTCCGTGCTGGGCGGTTTCAGGCGGTTCGTCATGTATCCTCCCGCGCCAGAGGGCATGCTGAGCCTGATCCCCGATGCGGCGCAGCGTCCCGGGTCATCCCTGTCTCACATGGTTTCAATCGTGGCGGATGAGATCGGCCCCGACCGGTCGGTCATTGCAAGGCAGGGCGATGCCTTGCTTGTGGATGCCGTCAAGGATTGGCTTGCAGCGGCACAGCGGGCCGGACGTCCCGTGGTGATCATGGGCACCAGTCTGGATTTTCAGGCCCTTTTCCAGGCGCTGCGGGACGAGGGCGGCACGGTGTTCCACTTGCCGGGATCAAGCCGGGCCATGCACACGGGCGGTGAAAAGGCCAGCGGTCGAGAGGTGTCCAGAAAGGAACTGTGGGATGGTTTTTCCGGTCTGCTCGGGATCGAATCCGATGACGCCGTCGAGGAGTTCGGCATGACCGAACTGATGTCCCAGGCCTATGACTCGCCCAGGGTCACCATGGGCCCGCGTCGGTTCGTTCCGGTTCCGTGGATGCGCACCCGCGTCCTGGAACCCGAGTCCATGGCGGATGTCGCGCCGGGCGGACGCGGCATGCTGTGCCACTATGATATAGCCAACTGCCACACCGCGGTCGCAGTGCTGACCAACGACCTGGCCATCAGGGTGGAGGACGGCTTTTACGCAATCAGGAGGGCGCCTGGGGCCTTGCCCAGGGGCTGTTCCAGTGAAGCCGCGTCTGAAGAGAAAAAGGTCCGGGATTAAGGTGGGTTCGGGCAGGGAGGTTCAAAACTGCAAGTGCCGTGGTAGTCTGATGTGCGTACCCTGAATTCGCGTCATGGCCCAGGATTCGGAAGGAAGATGAAGGTCCTTTTCGTTACCGCGCCGGAACTGAATCGCAGGTCCATGGATTCTGTGTTGCCGCCGTCTGGCAGCATGTACCTGACCGGCAAGCTCAGGGGGCTGGGGCATCAGGTAGACCAGATCGACCTGGACGCGGCCTTTGTCCTAAGAGGGGGGCTGCGCTCCGAATTCGTGGAACATCCTTTCATCAAGGACCACCAGTCAATGATGCGTCACCTGTCCGGCAAGGCGCGGCTGCCGGGGCTTGAATCCCTGGGTGATCGCTTGATCGAACCTGTCCGGAACCATGGCTATGACCTGATAGCACTGAGCGCAAGACGCGCGCCCGGCACCGTACTGGTGGCCCAGGCGTTGAAGCGGCGTTTCCAGGTCCCCATAGTCGTGGGCGGCGACACGGACCTTGAGCCAATGGAGTTCATGAAGTTGGTGCCGGAAGCCGACTACTGCAGTTGGGGGATGGGCGAGGGCCCGTTGCCGGAACTACTGGAGGCCATGGAGGGTCGGCGTGCGCTCCAGACCGTGCGCAAGTTGATTGCGAACGTGGACGGCCGTCTGATAAAGCGAAAGGGGTCAGAGACCACGATGAAGGACAGGGTGTTCGCGGACCCCATGGGCCTGGACGTAAATCCCTATTTGTTCCAGCGACACCAGTTCGTGATGGTTCCGAATCCAGGCGCCAGATTGCTGGCACCGCTCCAGTTCATCCAGGGATGTCCGTTCCATTGCAGTTTTTGCAGGGTTTCAGCGGACGGAATCGCGCACGTGCACCGCAAGGATCCTGTGCAGGTGGCCGAAGAAATTCATCGCCTCGCCTCGTTGGGCGTTGGCGATTTCGCCTTTTTGAACAATACCCTGATGGCCGGGAGGACATATCCGAGGCGGATTGCCGCCGCAATCACCGACACGGGAGTGAAGGTGCGTTGGAGCGACTCCGCCAGTTTTAATACCCTGGAGGAACCCGACCTGGACGCCATGGTGGCCAGTGGGTGCATATCGCTT
>JAADHL010000097.1 GCA_013151875.1 Deltaproteobacteria bacterium | reverse complement strand
CGCCCGGGTCCTGGATGCCATACGAACAGTTGAAAGGCACCGCTTCCTGCCCGCCGACTACATGAGTTTCGCCTACGACGACCGCGCTCTGCCCATTGGATCGGGCCAGACCATCTCGCAGCCCTACGTGGTGGCGTCGATGACCGAGGCCCTGAGCCTGGAACCGGACATGAAGGTGCTGGAGGTCGGAACCGGCTCGGGGTACCAGGCCGCGGTGCTTGCCGAGATGGGCGCAACCATCCTTACCATGGAGATACTGCCCGAACTGGCCCGCAGTGCCCGAAAACTGCTGGCGGAAATGGGATACGACCGGATACGGGTGATCGAGGGCGACGGTTACATGGGCCTGCCCGGCGAGGCCCCGTTCGATCGGGTGATCATCACCGCGGCACCGCCCGCGATACCAGATGCCCCCCTGGCCCAACTGGCCGAGGGAGGGATCATGGTGGTCCCGGTCGGGACCGATCATCAGGACCTGCTCGTTATCGAAAAGACTCCGAAAGGAATCGTAAAAAAAAGCCTGTTCCCCGTTCGTTTCGTGCCGATGGTCCAAAAACCTGATTAGGCGTTCATTACCTCCGCGGCCTTCATGATCGAATCCACCACCATTTGGTAGCCGGTGCAACGGCACAGGTTGCCCGCTATGGCGCGTGCGACCTCGTCACGCGTGGGTCTGGGCCTGATTTCCAGCAAGGCCAGGGCGCTCATCAGCATACCCGGAGTACAAAAGCCGCACTGGACCGCGCCCAGTTCCAGGAAGGCCTCCTGGAGTGGATGGAGGCGTCCGTCCCGCGCCAGACCCTCCACGGTCGTCACCCGAGCGCCTTCCGCCTGCGCCGCGAGCACCATGCAGGAATTCACGGCAACGCCGTCCATGACCACGGTGCATGCCCCGCATTCGCCTATCTCGCAACCGCACTTGGTCCCCTTCAACCCAAGCCGGTTTCTCAGCATCTCCAGCAAGGTCTCACCCGGTCTGATCCGGGCCTCGCGCGACGCGCCGTTCACCATCAACCGCACGGCCAGCAACCCTTTTTCAGACGCCTGCTCCAATCCGCTCCTACCCCTCCTTCAGGCCCATTGCGCCGAGCACGGCGCGCTTCACGATCGCCCGCACGGCCGGTTCCTTGTACGGCGTGGACCACCTGACGCCCGACGCCTCCACCATGCGACCGGCCACGGCCTCGCCAGCGTTGAACGCCGTTTCCATGCCGACACGTCTCCCCTCCACATCCTCCTCGGCCTCGCGCACCCGTTGGGTTCGGGGCATGACAGAGCCCACGGCCAGCCTGCAGCGGGTCACTTCATCACCGTCTTTTTCGATCAGGCATGCCGCGTTGATACGGCTGATCGCGAGGGCATCCCGCCTCCCCAGTTTGATGAAGGCGGACCTGGCGCCCTCACCGGGCGCGGGCAGAAAGAAGTCAAGTATCAGCTCCTCGGAGGTCATCGCGGTCCGGTAAGGCCTCTCGATCAGGTCCTCCACCAGCATTTCCCTTGCTCCGCCGGCGAGGGAGACCAGCCGCGCCCTCGCCTCGAGGCATACCAGGGCGGTCAGCCCGTCCGCGCATGGCGCGGCGTTGGCCACGTTTCCGCCAAGTGTCCCGCGGTTCCTTATCTGCAACGAACCCACCTGAGAGCATGCCTCGGAAAGGGCCGTGGCGCGCTCCAGAAGCAACGTCGAGTTCGCCGCCTCCTCGTGGGTGGTCAGGGCACCGACCCGGATACCGCCGTCCACCTCCCGGATCCCCTTCATTTCATCGATCAGCGTCAAATCGATAAAGGTGGTTCCCTGAGCCGGCCCGGCCCTCAGTTCAACAATGACATCGGTGCCTCCCGCAATCGGCATGCCGCGAGCGCCCAGATCGGCCCGCATCGCGAGCGCCTCGTCCAGAAACCCCGGTCTTACGATTTCGACGCCAGGAATCATTCACGTACCCCGCTGGACTTCCCACAGGAATCTTCGCGGGCCGCAACGCTGCCGCGCGGACCGCTGCGCGCAGTTTTCTGCCCAACAGCACCCTCTCCAGCGTTGCGGGTATCTCGCGGATCCGCCTGCCGGTCGCGTTGGCAACGGCATTGACAATGGCCGGGGCCGCTATCTCGGTGGTGGGTTCACCCAGGGACTTCTGTCCAAGGGCGCCGGCAGGGTCGGGGTTCTCGACGATGATCGCGTGCATGCGTGGAACGTCCATCGCCGTGGGGATCAGGTACTCGTCGAAACTGAGGGCGACGGGCCTGCCGTCCACCACGTCGAACTCTTCCAGCAGACCATATCCCAGGCCCATCGCGACCCCGCCGTGGACCTGGCCCACCGCGCCCTGCATGTTCACCGCCCGGCCCAGGTCGTGCGAGGACCAGAACTCTTTCACCCGCACGCGACCTGTCTCCGTGTCCACCTCCACCTCGGCCACGTTCGCGCCGTAAACGTATGTGAAGTACGCGGTCCCCTGCCCGTCCTCCTCCTTCCACGACGTCGGCGGGGCGTTGAACCACCCCAGCGCGGCCAACGAACGGCCCCGGTTGAAACACTCCGCGGCCAGTTCGTCGAACCCCAGCCCGACTGACTCGAACCCTCCATCGTCCCTGGTCCGGAAAACGGCCCCCTCGCGGGCCACCAGGTCGCCTTCCTTGATCCCGGTCATGTCCGCGGCAACATCCAGCATCCGCCGCCGGACGCGTCCCGCAGCGTCGGCGACCGCGCTTCCCCCCATGATGGTCCCCCGGGACGCCACCGTGGGTCCCGAATCCGGGATCCGGGAAGTGTCGGTGTTCAGGAAAAGCAACCTGTCCAGCGGCACGCCCAGGACCTCAGCAGCGCACTGTGCAATGGCGGTCTGGGCGCCCTGGCCCATGTCGGTCACCCCGGAGCTGACGATCACCGACCCGTCCGACTGTACCTGGACCATCGCGGCGGCCGCGTCCACGCCCTCCGCGCCCAGGGCCACGCCCCGGTAGGAGCATGCGATCCCGATTCCCTTCTTGAACACCCCCGGTTCGGACCTGGCGGCCCGAAAGCGGCGCCACTTGTCCGCAAAACCGCTCGCGTCCCCGACCTTGCGCAGGACCTCTTCCAGGCTCACCACGTGCCCGCCCATCACCTGGCCGGTCGGAGTGACATCGCCTTCCCTGTAGGCTATCCGCAAGCGATACGACAGCGGATCCTCCCCCAGATCCTCGGCGATCTCGTCCACCAGGCTCTCGATCGCGAAGTTCACCTGCGGCGAACCGAAGCCGCGCATGGCGCCGGTGTAGTTGTTGTTGGTATAGGCCGCGTACACATCAGTCCGGACGTTTGGGCAACTGTAGGGCCCCGACGCCTGCACCACCGAGCGGAACGTGACGAACGGGGACATGGATACATAGGCCCCTGCGTCAGCCACGGCCCTGATCCGCATGGCCAGCGGTCTTCCTTCGGCGTCGATGCCGACCCGGTAGTCCAGAAAGTAAGGATGTCGCTTGTAGCTTTCAAGCATTGACTCTTCGCGGGTGTTGACCATCTTGACCGGCCTGCGGGTCCTTGAGGCGAGAAGGGCCGCCCTGCAAGCCATGATGCTCATGACATCGTCCTTGCCGCCGAACGATCCACCCAGGACCGCGTGTCGAACCGTGACCCTGTTCAGAGGTACGCCAAGGACACGGGCCACGGCCCTGCGCGTGGAGAACAGGTTCTGGATGGACCCGACCACGTCGATCACCCCGGCCTCCACGGGCCTGACGATCACGGCCTCCGGCTCCAGATAAGAATGCTCGATGCGGGGCGTCGAATAGGATCGTTCGTACACCTTCGCAGAGGCCTCGAACCCGGCATTGGCGTCCCCGTGCCGGACCTTGTGATGCACGACCTCGTTCGAGCCGTCGTGCACCTTTTCCGCCCCCTCTTCCAGGGCATCCCGGGGGTCGGTCATGACGGGCAGGGGCTCGTATTCCACTTCGATGAGGCCCACGGCAGCCCTTGCCTCTTCCTCGGTCTCGGCGGCCACCACGGCCAGACCGTCGCCCAGGAACCTGACGCGATCGACGGCCAGGACCGGCTGGTCCTGAACTACCCCGCCCACCTCCACCTCACCGGGGATGTCGGCCGCTGTCATCACGGCGACCACGCCGGGCGCCCCAAGCGCCTTTTCGGTATTGATCCCGAGCACGCGGGCATGGGGATGGCTGGACCGCAGCACCGCGCCCCAAAGTTGTCCTTCCTCGTCGAGGTCGGCCGCGAACCGGGCCTCACCAGTGACCTTGGACAGCCCGTCCACCCGAGGCTCGGGCCTGCCCAGAAGCCAGGGCGCGTCGAGATCGGAGCGAGGGCTCATCGCGCCTCCGCCAGG
>JAADHL010000390.1 GCA_013151875.1 Deltaproteobacteria bacterium | reverse complement strand
CCCCTGCGGCCGAATGCGGCGATGATGGTGTAACACTGACCACATACTCGTCCCCGGCCCCATGCACGAACGACGGACCATCCGCAGTGTGCGGCGCCTATCCTTCCATTTCAGTGAACTGCTCCGACCAAGGCAAGGTCTGCGCGAACGGCAAGTGCCTGGTCGATCACTGCGACCCGAATCCCTGCACCGATCCCCCTCCCCCCAAATGCGACCCCGACGGCGTGACGCTCATCACCTACACATCTCCAGCCCCCTGCGTTAACGACGTGGCTGGGGCGGTTTGCGGGGACTACCCTTCATCGACGTTCGACTGCCGGACGGATGACAAGCTGTGCGTCGACGGCGGTTGCGCGGTCGTGCCGGCGCCCGGGACGGCGGGCGACATCGTGATCACCGAATTCATGGTCAGGTCGCAGTCCGGTTCGGACCCGGGAGAATGGATCGAGATGGTCAACACGACCGATCACGTGTTGGACATCGGCGGGTGTGAACTGAAGGACGACGGGACCAATTCCCATGTCATCTCGGGGCATCTGCTGGTGGGCCCCGGCGCCCTGTTGCTGCTGGCAAGGGAAGACGATGGATACACCGCCGACTACCACTACACGAATTTCTTTCTAAGCAACGAACCGGACGAAATCGTGCTGAAATGCGGCCTGGTCGAAATCGACCGGGTGAACTACACCGATACTTGGTTTGACCTGGGCGTATCCACGCAGCTCGACCCCGACATGTTCGACGCGGCCGCAAACGACGACGAGGTGAACTGGTGCCCGGGCACGGTCGATTACGGCGACGCGGGCAAAAAGGGCACTCCGGGCGCGCCGAACGTCGAATGCCCCGGCGCGCAGGTGGGATGGTGCCGACTGCAGTGGCCCCTCGACCCCCCGGACTCCACCACGGCGGCGGGGACCGACCTGACGGTATATGGGCGCGTGTTCCTGGATGGCGTCACCAACCTGACTACAGGCGTGGACGAAGACCCTGAACTGATCGCCCAGGTCGGCTACGGACCTGACGGGTCCGCCCCGGACGGCAACACCGACTGGACGTGGGTCATGGCCGTGGGCAATCCCATGTGGTCGGATACCGAGGAACCTGGCAACGACGAGTACATGGGCGCCTTGAATGTGGCCGTGGCTGGAACCTACGACCATGCCTATCGATTCTCAGCCGACGGAGGGGCCACCTGGACCTACTGCGACCGGCGGACAGATGACATTTCGGACGGTTCCAAGGACGGATACCAGATCGATAAGGCGGGAAGCCTCTTGATCACGAATCCCTGACCCTTCATCGGGCCCGGCGTACGGGAGGCGGGATGCGACCTTCAATATTCGTCCCTGGAATCGTTGCGGCAGTCGCCGTGATCGCCGCGCTGGGGTGTAATTCGGCAGGAACGGGACCTGTAGAGTTCGACCGGGCCGCGTTCGGGGACCCGCCCGCGTCCGCCAGGCCCTGGGTACGCTGGTGGTGGCCGGGCAACGACGTGGATGACGCCGAGTTGCGAAGGGAGGTAGAGGCCCTCGCAAAGGCGTATTTCGGCGGCGCCGAGATCCAGGCGTTCAACGCGGCCCTTGATCCGAATGCCTCGCCCGACGAGATGGCCAGGCGCCTTTCGGTGGATACCCCCGGGTATTTCGCGCACGTAAAGGCGGCGCTTGAAGCGGCAAGGGAGCAAGGATTGCAGATAGACCTGTCGCTGGGGTCCGGGTGGCCCACAGGCGGCATGCACGTGCCTGTCTCGCAATCGCTGAAGACCTTGATGTGGGGCGAAAAACGCGTGGGCGGTCCGGGGCCGGTGACCATGCGTTTCGACGGACCCGACACACCCGTTTTCTACGAACTGTCGGACCTGGCCCAGGCCCTGGGCGAACCCCTGGCGCGCTATCTGCCTGATGAGGCGCTCCTGGTCGCCGTGGTCGCGGCGCGGGTGACCGGCGGACAGCGGACCGATGACATGTTCGACCTGACGGACCAGGTCAAGCTGGACCCGGCGTCCGTGCGGATCCTTACCAACGACGTCAATGTCGACGGAGAGTTGACCTGGGACGTGCCGGACGGGACCTGGCAGGTGATCGCTTTCTATTCGGCGCCTGACGGTGAGTTTCCCAATTTCAACGCCCAGACGGAGCCCGGATATGTGACGGACCACTTCGACGCGGACCAGGTGAACCTCAGTCTAGAGCACCTGGTCGGAATGCGCGCCGGCCTTGAAGAATTCCAAGGTTCCCCTTTGAGGGGCCTGTTCGTGGACAGCATGGAGTTCAAGGCCGAGCGATTCTTTACAGCCGACTTCCTGGACGCGTTCCGTACCATGCGGGGTTACGACGTCACACCCATGCTTCCGGCCGTTGTCGTGCCCGGCGCGGACAACAGCCTTTTCGACGGGCTGGGCCTGCCCGCCATGTCCCCATTCAGGTTCGACCAGGACGACGAGCGGATCCAGTACGACTACCAACTGACCGCATCGGATCTGTTCCTGGATCGGTTCATCAATACGGTGCGCGCGTGGTCCGGCGGACACGGCATGATTCTGCGCATGCAGGGATACGGCGCGAACATCGACGTGCTGAAGGCGTCCGGTGGCGCTGATATACCAGAAACCGAGCAGCTTTACGCGGGCGGCTCGGACGTTTTCCTGAAAATCGTGTCGTCCGGGGCCCATTTGTACGGCCGGAATCTGGTCGGCGCGGAGGCCCTGGTCTGGCCGCAACGGGACCACATGACCACACCAACGGTGATGAAAGCGGCCGTGGACAAGCTGTTCGCGGCGGGCGTCAATCATGTCGTGTACCATGGGTTTCCCTACCGTCTCAGCGACGGCTACGGCGAGGCTGGATGGCACCCGTTCTCTTCGCCGTTCAGCGGCAGCGGCACGTACTCGTCGAACATTGCGGAAACCAACCCCTTCTGGCCCGACTTCGCGCTGCTCAACATTTACGTGGCCCGTTGCCAGGTGGCGTTGCGTTCGGGCGCGCCGCAGACCGACGTCCTGGTCCTGTACCCCTGGCTGGGGTTTCCCGCCTCGTTCGTGCGCCTGGAAGGCCATGACGAACCACTGTTTCAGGGGCGGCTGGAACCCGACGACGACACGGTCGGGGTGAACTCGTGGCTGGAGATCGCAAAACAGGTGTTTCCGGACTCCGGTCCTGAAAAACGGGTCAAATGGCTGGAAAAAGCCTGGGATGCCTTGCAGGGCATGCACGCCCTGGGATGGTCCTGGGACTGGGCCAATGAGGACGCATTGCTGGGTGCGGTCATGGACGACGATATGATTCGGGTCGGAGGCGGGACCTACAGAGCCATGGTCCTGTTCGAAACCCCTTGGATGACCCCGGGGCTCGCCTCGCGCCTGGCGGACATGGCCAAAGACGGAGCGTCAATAATCGTGGTGGGCGCGCCACCCGACCATCAGCCCGGATTCTTCGATCATGAGGCCGGTGACCAGGCAGTAAAGGATGCTATGGCTCGCCTGTCCACCGGCGACAGGGTGAGGCTGGACCCGGAAGGTTCCGGTGATCTGGCGGGACTTCTGAAAGAGGTCGGCGTCTCCCCATTGCTGCGCGTCGAACCCACCGCCCCGGCCCTCGGGCACGTGACCAGAAAGATCGGCAACGGTGCGTGGCTGTGTTTTTTCTCCAACGGCGCCCGCGAACCGATCAACGTCTCGGTCAGTTTCACCGATGGATGCAGGGCTCCTCAATGGTTCGATCCCTGGACCGGAGGGGCCCTAATCGCCCGAACCGACGATGCGGGCCGAGTGCCGCTTGCCCTGGACTCCTTCGAATCACGACTGCTGGCATGCGGAATGCCGGTCGCGCCCGACACACCCATAGAAACGCCGGATCCGGTCGCGATGGCCATCCTGCCCATCACGGACTGGACCATCGACGTGCCCAGGGAGGATGGCTCGGGCGAAAGCATCACCGTAACCCCGGACGGTCTGCCGGACTGGAGGGACGTCGAGGAACTGCATTGGTCCGGCGGACCAGGGACCTACCGCGCGGGCGTCGAACTGCCCGCCCTAGAGGATAATCAGAAGGTCGTGCTGGACCTGGGCAGGGTCGAGGGCGTGGCGGAAGTTTCGTTCAACGGCCGGGCCGCTGGACGCCTGATCGTCCCGCCTTTCAAGGTGGACGTAACGTCAATGGCCATGAAGGGGCCCAACAAGCTGGAGGTCGTGGTGACCCCGCCGGCAAGGAACCGGCTGATCGGCAAGGCCCTCGCCAAAGACCCGGATTACGCCCAGTTCGCCGGCAAGAAAGACGCCTTGGCCCACGCGGGAATGCTTGGACCGGTCAATGTGGTCATCGGCGCCCAGGAGGCCGAGTGACGCCGGGTTCACTCGCAGAGGTCGGCGATGTGGCGGTTCTTTTTCTTGAGCCGGTGGATCGTTCGTTCGTATCGCCGCACATGCATCACTGAACGGTGGATGAGATAGATGCCCAGGACCACCAGGCCGGTGGTCAGGACCAACAGCGGGATGAGCAGGTGCAGCACCTTGATGACGTCGTACATCTGAGACGTGGCCACCAGGATGCTGAGGACGGACAGGGGCAGCACGAAAACGGCTATCCCTGTACGCAGGGTCGCGAGCGAGGTGCGCTTGCCCGCCAGCAGGAGCTTGATCTCGTTGATGATCATGTCCTCGGGCACTTCCTCGGCGTTTTCAGCCTGGACGCCGCCCGAATCATTATTTTCCTTTGCAGGTTTCACTTATGTCCTCGATGAGGTTGGGGCAACAGGTGTCGCGACTGAACCATATTGCCCACAGGACCTTCTGGAAATCGTGCCCCTGAGTAGCTTCACCCACCTGTTTGTCGTCGATGTAGACCGTTGTCCCCTTGTCCGGCAGATAGGTGATCCGCACGCTGGTGCCGTCCTTCACGTCATGTTTGAATCGCCCCAGAAAACCCCTGATCCTACCCTTCAGATCGGCCGACGCGTCCCCCGGCGTGCGTTTGGCGAAGTTGTCCTTCATGGTGGCCATCATCTTCTTGCCCGAGACATGACGCACGAAGTCCATCCGGATCATCTTGGCCTCGTCGGCGTTGATCAGTTTCAGGTGATCGCAGGTACGGTTTTCGGCGTACACGGCCATGGTGTAGACGTCGACCTTGAAAATGGTCTTTTCGCGCAGGCCCGCTCCCACCAGGCGCAGGAGGTGTCCCTCCAGCTTGACGGTCGGCGGATAGGTGGTTCCCTCCACGGTCAGGGCGGTTGCCAGGGCCGGAAAAAGCACAACAACAGCCATGATACGGATTCGATTCATCACAGCCCTCCGAAAAAATCGCATCGCCCGCGCAGGATAACCCAATACGTTTCGCCCGGAAAGTGGCGCTGGACCCGCCTAAACGGCTATGATCGTCGCCGTATCCGCATGCATCGAGGCATGCTCCAGGAGGAACGCATGAGTGCCACGACACTGAAGATCCCAACCACAATCACGGTGCGCGTTGACGGGCGCGAGTACAGCGTTACGCGCGGAACACGCGTCAAGGCGTTCCTTCGAAGATACCTGCCCGAGCTGGAAAAGGACTGCCTCGGCGCCACGCTCTGGAACCGTCTGGTTGCACTGGAGGCGCCGATAGCCGCGTCCTGCGACATGGTCCCAATCACCTACGCCAGCAAGGCCGGGGCCCGGATATACAGGGCCACGCTCACCATCATGCTTTGCGAGGCCGCGGCACGGCTGTTCCCGGACGCCCGCGTTCAGGTCGGACAGGCGCTCGGCAACGGCTATTACTTCGACATCTTCAAGGAACCTGCCATTTCCGCAGGCGATGTGGCGGCGATCGAAAACGAGATGCGCGCCATGGTGGAACGCAACGAGGCCCTGGCCACCATGAGAGTCCCTGTCCACGAGGCCGTGGAGGCGTTCGGTGTCCAGGGCTATCACTCACAGGCCCAGATCGCCCGGACCTTCAGGGAGGGATGGGTCAATCTGGTCACCATGGGCACGCACATCAACCTCTGGATGCACCCGCTGTTGCCCACGACGGAGGGTATTCGCGCCTTTGAGGTCCGACCCTACGAAACCGGGCTGGTCCTCAGCTTCCCGCCCGCGGGCAGGCCGGACGATCCGCCCGCGGACATCGGCGATCAGGACGCCCTTTTTGCCACATACCGCGAGACGAGGGACTGGAACCGTCTGGTTGGGGTCGAAACCGTGGCCGACCTGAACCGCTCGGTGGTCGAGGGCGGCATCGGTGAGGTGATCCGAGTGGCGGAGGCCCTGCATGAGCGCAAGCTGGCCGCCTTGGCTGACGACATCGCCTGTAAGCGTGGTTGCCGACTCGTGCTGGCGGCGGGCCCGTCGTCTTCGGGCAAGACCACGTTCGTCAAGCGCCTGCGGATGCAGCTTCTGGCAATCGGCATCAGGCCCAAGGAACTCTCTACGGACAACTATTACGTGAATCGCGAGGACACGCCCCTGGACGAGAACGGAGAGTACGACTATGAGTGCCTGGAGGCCATCGATCTGGGGCTTTTGAACACGCACCTGGACTCCCTGATGAAAGGCGAGGCGGTGAACCCACCGCGGTACTCGTTCACCACTGGGACCCGGACCTTCCGCCCGGAGCCGCTGCAACTGGGTCCGGGTGAAGTCCTGTTGATCGAAGGGATCCACGGCCTGAACGATAAATTGACTGAGGCCGTGCCGGACGAAGGCAAGTTCAGGATCTACGTCAGCGCCCTGACCCAACTGTGCATCGATGACCACAACCGGATATTCACGTCGGACGCCAGGCTCCTGCGCCGCGTGGTCCGCGACCGGCGCTATCGAGGCTACTCGGCGGCCCAGACCATTTCGAGGTGGGCCAAGGTGAGGGCCGGTGAAAAGAAGTGGATCTATCCATTCGAGTCCCACGCCGACGCCATGTTCAACTCGACCCTGGTGTATGAGGCGGCGGTCCTCAAGGTCTTTGCCGAGCGCTTTCTGATGGAGGTTCCCGAATCCGATCCGAGCCATGTGGAAGCCGTTCGCCTGCTGGAGTTTCTGGACCTGTTTGTACCCATCTTCTCTACCGACGTGCCCGCCACGTCCATCCTGCGCGAATTCATCGGCGGCTCAAGTTTCCAGTACTGAGACAGCATTGCTTGGATGTAGAATCGAGCCTGAACAAGCCTGGGGGAATGCATGCTTGAGAGGCTGTTCGGTCTGACAGAGGCCGGGACAACGGTCAGAGCGGAGGTGCTGGGCGGGCTCACCACCTTCGTGACCATGGCGTACATCATCGTGGTGAACCCCGCGATCCTGACCGCAGCGGGCATCCCACAGGGTCCGTCAATGGTCGCCACCGTGCTGACCGCGGTCATCGGGACCCTGGCCATGGGCCTGTGGGCCAACCGGCCGTTCGCGATAGCACCTTATATGGGCGAAAACGCCTTCATCGCATACACGGTCACTGGGACCATGGGCTACTCGTGGCAGACCGCCCTGGCCGCGATCCTGATAGGAGGAATCCTGTTCGTCGCACTGACCGCCACGGGTCTGCGCGCGACCCTGGCCAATGCGATTCCAGCGTCCCTGAAGTATTCCTTTGCTGTCGGCATCGGGCTGTTCCTGGCCTTGATCGGGCTTGCCCACATGGGTGTCGTGACATACGGCATGGCCCCATCCGGTCCGCTGCTGCGCCTGGGGACCCTGGGCGACACCACCACCATCATCGGCATCGTCACATTCCTGGTCATGGCGGCGCTGACAATAAGACGCGTGCCAGGCACAATCCTTGGGGCAATGCTGGGCGGCACGGTCCTGGCGATGCTCCTGGGCGCGGCTGAACTCCCCGGCGCCGTGGTTTCGATGCCTCCGTCGCTCGCGCCCATCCTGTTCCAGATAGACTTTTCCGCCGCTTTGACATTCGGCTTTCTGCACGTGGCCCTGGTGGTGTTCGTAATGGACTTCGTGGACACCATGGGGACACTTATCGGAGTTTCGGCGCGGGCTGGTTTCCTGGACGATGAAGGCAATCTGCCTCAGATTGAGCGACCAATGATGGCTGACGCCCTGGCCACCGTAGCCGCCGCGTTACTGGGTACGACGACCGCCGGCACATTCATCGAGAGCGCGGCGGGGGTGGAGGCAGGTGGCCGCACGGGACTGACAGCGGTGGTCTGCGCCCTGCTCTTTCTGCTGGCCCTGTTCTTCACGCCCGTGCTGACCGCGATTCCGGAATACGCCTGGGGCCCGGCCCTGGTATTGGTGGGGATCCTCATGCTGTCCGCGGTCAGGCACATCCCGTTCGACCGCATGGAGGAACTGGTGCCGGCCTTCGCGGTGATCGTTCTGATGCCCTTCACCTACAACATCGGCATCGGGATGACCGCCGGGTTCATCCTGTTCCCGCTATTCATGGCAGTGGCGGGCAGGGTCCGCGAGGTCAAACCCGGCATGTGGGCGCTGACGGCAATGTCCCTTCTGCTGTTAGGTGGGGTCTGACCCCCGCTTTTTCCTCAATTTATCTACAAGGGATTCATGCACTGGTAGGTGTGCGTGTACTGGGAGTCGTAAGCGCAGACCTTGCCCTGCTGGGTGCAGTTCTCGGCCACGATCTGACCGGTGTCGGGCGGCCCGGTGCAGTAGTAGAGCCAGTTGTCGTACCAGCAGAAGCCGGTTTCGTCGATGTAGCCGCAGGTGGAGCCCTCAACCGGCCTGCACTGGAAGCTGGGGCAACCCCACCCAACCGGGCACGCGCCGCATGACCCGCCGCACCCGTCGTCCCCACACTCTTTGTCAGTACAATTCGGCACGCACGGCGGTTTGTCGATGCAAGCGAACTTGCCCGTCCACGGGTCCCAGCCGCATACCTTGTCAGGCTCTTCGGTGCAGTCGATCTTGATCAGCACGTCCTGACCCCCTACCTGCGAGCAATACAGCACGTAGTTGCCGTCGCACTTGCCTTTTTCCGGGTGGACGCCCTGACACGGACCGATTACGCAATGACCCAGCTCGGTACAACTCTGGCCGGCGCCGCATTCGCCGCACTCGTTTTCAACGCCGCAACCCCCGGTGGCGCCGCACTCCTTTCCCGTGCAGTCGGGGATGCAATCCACGTAATGGCACTTGAAGTCGTCCTTGCACTCGAAGCTCTCGTCGCACTCGCCGCAACTGCCGTTGCAGCCGTCGTCGCCGCAGGCCTTGCCCTTGTCGAAACAGTCAGGGATGCAGATGGTCTTGCACTCCGTGCCCTCCGGGGTGCAGACCTTGCCCCATTCGCAGAAACCGCAAATCCCGTCGCAACCGTCCGATCCGCAGACCTTGCCCTCACAGTCCGGCACGCACGGCCCGGTATCGACGCCCGCCAGGTCTGAAGCGCCATCGTCCGGCTGGTCAGCGGTCACGTCCTCGGCACCCGACACGTCTTGGTCAGGGGCATCCATTGAAACGCCATCGTCAGTGCCCGCGCCCCCATCGTCATGCAAGGTCGTGACGTCGCCCTTGTCGGGCGTATTGACACCGGGGTCGTCCGACATGGTCGCGGAATCGTCTGGAGTCGCTTGATCAACGTCCCACAGGACCTCGACCACTACCACATCGTATTCGACCTTCTCGAAGGCATCCTTGACGTCAAAAGCCCCAACATCATCGCCCGATCCGCCGGAGCAGCCCCACGCAACGGCCCCGATGACAAGAGTCGAAAACAGGCCCAGTCTGAAGTTTGCACGTCTCATGGCAGTAGATTGTATGTTTTATCGGCCGTTGACCGCAACCACACGCTGCAAGTCGGTGCAATCCGCGCGTTTGCTCTGGCGTCAGTCAACAGTGCATGGCCCGCATTTTTCATGAGCATTCACAACGAAGGGTAACAGCTTAAGTAAATGCGAGCGTAAACGGCGGGCGCAGCCCATCCGCTTTCACGCGAGCAGGCTGCCGCCGCGGGCGAAGCCGCCGGCGCCGGCGCCCGTTGACAGTCATGGGTGGACAATCTAGATTGTGGCCAGGTTTTCGTCATCCGGGAGTCGGACATGAAACGTGCGTTTCTGGCGGGTTTAATCGTGATGGCGCTGGCCGCCCCGGCGCTGGCCTCTGAAAAAAAGGACCTCGCTGCCGAGGCCTGGGTAGTGCTGGAAAAAGGAGTGCGCAGCGGGGACATGATGGCCAGGGCGCGCGCTGTGGAGGCCCTGCCGCTGGTTCCAGGCAAGGCCGCGGCTGCCGCCCCCTACCTCAGAGACGCCCTCAGGGACAATCAATGGGTGGTCAGAAAAGCGGCCATCAAGGCCCTGGCCCGCCAGGGCGCAAAAGACGCGTACAACCTGGCGGCCGAGGCTCTGAGAGACCCAGTTCTGCCGCTGGACCAAGACGCATGGGACCTGATCTCGGCCTTCAAGCCGTCAAAGGCCCGTTCCCTGATCATCGATGCCCTCAAAGACCCGAACGGACCAACGAGATCAGCGCTGTTGAAGGCCACGCTGGACCAGGACGTGTCCACCATATCCGATGTGTTCGAGCCGTTTCTGGCGAAATCCGACGCCATGTTCGAGACAGGTCTTCGCGAGGTCAGACGCGAACAAAGGGAGGCGTTGGCCGGCAGGCTCCTCAAAAGCCGCAACTCCAACGTGGTGGCGGCCGCCCTGCGCTGGGTCCGGGATGCCCGGATCGACGTGCCCGTCAAGAGCCTCAAGCGACACCTCAAGTCCAGGGATCCCGAGGTGCGCTATACCACGGCCGAACTGCTGGCCGCCAAGGGTGACGCGAAGGCAGTCCTGGTCATGCTGCCGCTGCTGGACGGGGACCACGACGCAAAACTGCGTTTCCTGAAGGCCGCCGCAATGGCCCCATCCGAGAGCCTGGTGCCCCGACTCAAGAAATTCCTGAATCCCAAGACCCCGGTGGACCTGCTGGTCCAGGTGTACCGGTCATTTGCCGGGTCCACCGACATCCAGGTGCGCAAACGCATCGAAGAGGACCTCAAATCGACGCTTTTGCCGCGCAGGGCCGCCGCGACCAGGTCCATCGGAAAACTCCTGGGCAACCGGGCACTGCCGAAACTTTATGAACTGCTCAAGGATGGAAACCCCTTGATCAGGCGGCTGGCGGCCGAGGGCATCGGCGAGCTGGGGCAGGCGGAATCCGTAGAGATCCTTGAAAGGGCGTTGCGGGACACAAATCGCGACGTGCGGCTGGCCGTTGTCAAGGCCCTGGCCCGCATCCACGACAAGTCGGTCATCGGGGTTGCGTCGTTCGTGGTGTACGACCGTGACCCGGAGATCAAAAAGGCCGCCATCCTGGCCGTGTGCAACGTGAATCATGACGACGCCCTGCCCATCCTGCGTATTCACGTCGAGAACCCCGACCCTGAAATCCGGTTCAATGTAATAAGGGCCATGATCTACCTGAACCCCGGCACCGCGCTGGGCTATTTCGACAGGGCGCTGGCGGGCCTGAAGGCCGACGATCTCGTTACCCTGACCCAGATGTTCGGCAAGAAGTTCCTGCCTTTCCTGGCCAAAGCGGCTGCATCGGACAGGGCATGGGCAAGGGAAGGCGCCTTGAGGGGCGCCGCCCTCCTGCCGAAACTCGAAGTCGGGTTCCTGAAGGGAATCGGGGCCACAAACAAGTACGCGGACGCGCGCAGGATGGCCCTCGAACGACTGGAAGACCTGTCCTGCTTAGAGGCGCTGGACGTTGCCACGGCGCTGCTGAAGGACCCCGATCCAGAGGTAAGGATCGCGGCCATCGAGACTCAGGTGAAGTGCGGCGACAACTCCACCCTTCCCGCCGTGCAGGACGGACTGTTCGACCGGGAGGAAATCGTCAGGGTCACCGCTGCCAGGGGGCTGCTGTCTTACCCGAAGGCAAAGGCCCGCAGGCATTCGAAAAAGAAGAAGAAAAAGCGTTGAAGCGAGCCTTTCTGTTCGATATTGACGGCACCCTGGTCGACACCGGCGGGGCGGGACGGACCGCCATGACCCGGGCGTTCGAGGAACTGTTCCACGTAAAAGACCCTTTTCGTGGCGATGACTTTTCCGGCAAGACCGATCCGATCATATTTCACACGGCGGCCGTGCGCCACTTCGGCCGGGAGGCAACCGGAAAAGAGGAAGAATCCATTACCAGGCTCTATCTGGAATATCTCGCGAACGAAGTAGAGGCTGCATCCGAGTACAGGGTCCTCCCGGGCGTCAAGGACCTCCTTCAGGCCCTGCAATGTCGGCCGGACTGCCTGCTGGGTCTGTGCACCGGAAACATCCAGGAAGGCGCGAGGACCAAGCTGCGCAGAGGCGGGCTCAACCGGTTCTTCGATTTCGGGGGATTCGGATCGGACAGCGGTGACCGGGCCGAACTGACCAGGAAGGCTGGTGAAGAGGCGCGTAGGCTGGCCGGTGGCCCAGTGGACATTCTGGTTATCGGCGACTCGCCCCTGGACTACGCCGCCGCCAGAAAAAACGGCTTTCCAGTGGCCCTGGTCGGTACAGGTTGGACTGATCGGGCGGTCCTGAGGGGCCTGGGTCCCGACATGTTCTTCGAATCTTTTGCGGACACGGAAGGATCCGTGGTCCGTCTGCTTGGCCTGGAACGAGGGATCAGGACTGATTTCCGCAGCATTGACCGGGCGGCCGAGATCATTCGTTCCGGCGGCATCGTCATTCACCCCACATCGACTCTGTATGGATTGGGCGGGGACGCGGCCGATCCGTCGGTTTCGAACCGTATCCGGGCGATAAAGGGAGGCAGATCGAACCCATTCATCGTGCTGGCCGCCGATGCGGAATCGGCCCTGTCCATGGCCCGGGACGTACCTGACGAAGCAATGCGTCTTGCCCGAAGATTTTGGCCAGGGCCGTTGACCATGGTCTTGCGGGCCGGTGATGAGGCCCCTTCACATGCAGTGGCGCCCGACGGGACCATCGCTCTGAGGGTGGATGCCCATCCCTTCGCTCTGGACCTGATCAAGGCGTCAGGCCGCAACCTGGTGTCCACCAGCGCCAACCGCGCGGGACAGCCTGCTCCGGCAAGCGCCGCGGATGTGTCACCTGCGATCGCGGCAGCCTGCGACCTCATGGTTGAGGGAAATGAAACCCTGGCCGGTGAACCCTCGACCGTGGCGAGGATCACCGCCGCGGGCGTCGAAGTGCTGAGGCAAGGCGCTTTGCGCGGCAAGGTGATGGCGCCTTTCGTTGACTTCCAGGATCCCCATCGGTAGCATCCAACGACCCGGAATCTCGATATTCGGAGGCTGAAATGGACTACCGGCGATCGGCCGCCATGGCTGTTCTTGTGGCGTGTTCGGCTTTCTGGACCTGCGAGTCCATGCCTGTCGAAACCAGTGCTCCAAAGCAGACAGTTGACGACCATTTCATCATGCTGCCGGCCTGGAAGACGCAGTCGGAAAAAGCAGTTCCAGGCAAAGCGGATAATTACTCCGACTTCCGGCTCCAGCATCCGGAGTGGTATTCAGCCACCGAGCCGCCCAAGGGAAAGAAGTTCAGCGCGCTGCTGGAGTGGGACCCCTCCCAGGCCCTGCTGCTGGCGTATCCCAGCGCGGGCATGGGCGAATCCGTCAGCAACTCGATTGCCATGATCGCCGTCCACGCCGCTCCAAACACCGATGTCTATATCGTGTCCAAGGCCCTGGGCGCCCAGCAGAATATCGTGGACCTCATGAAGAAAGGCGGGCTGTCGCAGGACCTTATCGACTCGAAAATCCACTTTTTGGAATTCGAGGCGGATTCGATCTGGATGATCGATTTCGGACCGTTCCCCCTGCTGGACCAAGCCGGCAACCTGGC
>JAADHL010000271.1 GCA_013151875.1 Deltaproteobacteria bacterium | reverse complement strand
GGGTTTGGTGGGAAGGGAAGGGGCTATCCACAGCTTCCGGCGCCGCACTTGCCGGCACCGCATTTCTTGTCACCGCCCTTTTGCTGGCCGTCTTTGCCGTCCTTGGCCTTGCTGTCGTCCTGCTTGCCCTTGTCGTCGTCGCTCTTGCTGCCGCAGCTTGCCGCGCCGCAACCGTGCTGACCGCCCTTGTCCATGAGGGCCCTCGGCAGATCGGCGTTGTGGTTGCTGTTTGCGGCGGCCGTGCCAGCCAGACCGCTGAGCGAAAGTCCCAGTGCCAGCGTTGCCGCTGAAATCGTCTTTGTCACGTTCATTTAAGTTCCTCCGTCGGCGCCCATTGTCAGGGCCGATGCTGGTTTTCAAATCCCGCGAAACCCGCGGACACCAATGAGTCGCACCCCGGGGTATATAACTTACATTTTGATTGCAACACCCCGATATCAGTGGGCTTCAGTTTGGATTGTTCATGGGTGTACGCGAGTCTGTCACGCAGTTGGAACTCATTGGAATAGGGGTCTGTCGGATAGGCTCAATCATGCCAGAAATGCGCCCAGCCCTGGGCGTCCACGGGCTGGTGGCCGCTGAGGCGGCAGTTGTAGCAGACCGCGCCGGATCGTTCCATGGGATGGGTTTGCGGCCGAAACCCGCCGAATCCAGACCCCACGATGATGGCATCCGGACTTTCCATCATGGATCCGCGATCCATCCCAACGCGAAAAAAACTGTGTTCATGACCATGGCAAGCACCTACTGGGCGCAGCCCGCAGGCGTGGGGTTTGAGGTGCCGTCAGGCATGATCATCGCGTCAATGGTCATGGCGCCCGCGAACACCAACGCGTCGGTTTCTCCAATGACGCTTCCGTCCACCGTGGCCTTGAAGACCACCGAACCTGGGGTGACGTTGGCCGCGATGAACTGACTGTTGAATTTGCTGGTGGTAGAGGCGTTTTCAAGTGTTGTCGGCATATCCGTATCAGGGTCGAAATACCGAATATCCGATGCAGGCTCGCTTTGAACGGAAGCGCACCCCACGGCCTCCCAGTCGCCCTGGCCGTTTATGAACACGACCCCCCCGGCAACCACGCCCTTGTTCGCATCCAACGTCAGGCCAAGCGAACCCAGCGCGCCCTCCAGCACGTTCGCTGGGAATATACGCAATTCCAGGTCCTGGGAAACGGACGGCAGGCCGAACTGGTAGGTATCCGTGTACCCGGCCTTGCTGACCTTTACGCCCACTTTGATCCCCGGGGGCAGCGTGATCTCGAAGGCGCCTCCCGCGCCGGACTGCGTGGAATACCCAAGGGCATTGCCCTGCATGTCCAGGAAAACGATGTCCGCGCCTTCCACCGGGGTGTTGCCCTCGCCGGAAACCATGTCGATCACGACGCCCTTGAATGTCTGGGGTCCTGCATCCACGGATACATCGACAACGGGCACATCAATGAATGGAATTTCGGTCCAGGGCAGGTCGGGGAACGTGACATCCTGAACATTCGGCACATCGAACGGGGAAATATCGGATGGAAAGACCTCCGGCGGAGTTATTTCCGACGACGGAAAATCCATGACCGGCAAATCCATGGTCGGCAGATCCATAGTCGGCAGATCCGCGCCCGGCAGATCCATGGGCGGCAGGTCGAATTGTCCGGGATCGATCTGTCCGGGATCGGTGGATCCGGTGTCCGCATCGGTGAAACCGGGGTCGTTCACCACCCCGTCGTCCGCGGGCTGTATGTCATCGATCTTGTCCGGCGCCTGGTCCGAAACACCGGGGTCCTTGGTCACGTCATCGTTTTTCCAGATGTCGGCCTGGCTGGAATCATCCGGACCTGAATCCGAAATCGAAGGCACGTCCTGACCCTGGACCGAATCGGTCGACACATCGGCCTGGTTGTTGCCGCCGCCACTGGAGCAGGCCAGGGCGAACATGGACAGCACCAAAACATTGGACGTCAGAACATTTTTCATGACACCTCCACGCAACAATGACACCTTTACGGCAACCAGAATTCTGCACCTTGCCGTGCAGGTTGACAAGCACCAACCTATTCAGCAATCTGCGATGTAAGGATACCGGATTGCCGGCAGTCTCGATGCGCTGGATTTCATCCCCATGAGGTCAACGGCTGATCCGGCCAGCGAAAAGGGTCCTGCATGAGGGTCGCAAGGACATTGGGAATTGTGCTGGGGGCGGCCGCGGTGTTGTCGATCGTAGCCGCGTCCGCGTTTACAGCATGGGTGCGTTGGGAGGCGTCCCGGACATTCGAACCCGATAATCAGCGGGATTTTTACCGGCCGATCGCGGTGTCTGGAGCGCCGATTGACCGCAGTTCCGCCTTTTCCGTGGCCCGCGTCGGTGATCGCTATGAAATCGTGGATTATGAAGGGCGCGTGGTCATTTTCAGAGGCGTCGTCGCTGGTCAGGGCTCGAAAACGCCGCCGTTCAGGCCCATAGCCAAGGACGATGACGCTGCATTCGCCCAACTGAGGTCGTGGGGCGTCAACGCAATCAGGCTTGACGTGCCCTGGGAGGCGATCGAGAAAGGCCCGCGGCGATTCAACCTGGATCACCTGGATTACATCCGATGGTTCCTTGCTTCCGCGAAACGCAACGGCATGGTCGTTTTTATCGAGAATCTGCAAAAGCACGCATCCCGGTGCTTTGGGGGGGCAGGGGCACCGCCGTGGGCCATCCGAAAGGGGACGGTTCCTGAAAAGACCCTGGAAACGAACTGCGTTTTAGCCGGCCCGACTTCCGTAACCGATCTCCCGGGGCTGCTCAGGTGGTGGGCGGACTTCTGGGACGGCACCTGGACGCCTGATGACCTTGCGCTTCAGGACCACGAGATATGGTCTTTCTATAAACTGGCTGAGGTCCTGCAAAAAGAATCGGCCCTGCTGGGCTATGGGTTGCTGGATGAACCGCCTTGCTGGGACGGCATTCCCGGGCAGCTGATCTACCCGGGAGAAACTGACTGCGAACAGGCGTTGTCCGCCTATTATCGTAGATTCGCGACCATGGTCAGGAACGTGGACAGGGACGCCCTTTTCTTTTTTCAGCCGGCGCGACGCCCCGCTTCCGGGGGCGGTTGGGACGGCAGGGACTCGGGACTGACGGCCGCTCCCTTGGATGGGTCCGTTTTCTCGGTTCATCATCATGTTGCCGAAGGTCTTGGGGTCGGTGACGGTCCGCTGGACCGGTTCCTGGAAAACACCGTTCGCCTGGCCACCTGGGGATTCGGCACGCCCCTCGTATTGTCTCAGTTCATGGTCCCCACTGATGGTACAGGGGCCTCGGCCGAACTGGCTCGGGAAATGGCGGCCATTGACGGGGCCCGCGTTTCGGCCTTCCTTTGGAACTACTCCAGGATCGAAACGGCTGGAACGGGGGCTGCATCGAAAGACGGCGGGAAGGCGGAAATGAACATGGTGGTGCCGGTGGATGGTTCGGGCAATGACGAGGCTGGAATCCCTCATTGCTGGGCCGGCGCGTTCGTCAGACCCTATCCCAGACGCATTGCCGGCATCCCGATTTCGTTCGGTTTCGACCGGTCGTTCAATGACGACGGAACCCTGTCCGCAGACAACACGGACATCTTTACCCTCAACTTCGCGCAGGGAAAAGTCGTGGCCGACACCCTTGTGTATGTCCCGAGGACCCTGGTCTACGGCGAGGACCCGGATACCGAGGCCCCGGAGTTCATAGTGGAGGTGTCGGATGGGCGATGGAAGTGGTCGCTCACGGACCCGAACATCCTGGTATGGACCGCTGACCCCGAAGTTGCTATACACACGCTCTCGATCAAACCCTGGGGCGGACGGATGGCGCCAGGAAACGGGTTAGGAAACGGGTTGGGAAACGGGTTGTGGGGCTGCGTGCGATAGCCGGCCGGATTTCCCCCTCACCGACGTCCTCGATAGCCGTTCCAGACCCATCGAATTTGATTCATGTATAACTCATTGACTTTCCACGTGGATGCTCGTAAATTACGCGTCCCCTCGGGTCCAATCGTGAGCCGGGGGCGGGCCGTCCGTATGGCCGTGAGGCTAAATTTTCACCGGGCGGCGCAACTGGAGGCACATGAGCGACACAGTAAACACCACCCCGCCGGAGGATCCGGCAACCGAAGAGGCGCCGAGGGAAACACCCCAGGAGCCTCAGGCCCAGCCGACGACAGAGCCCGCGGATGCACCCGCGCCGGTTCCGTCGACCCAGGAAACCGTGGAACCGGCGCCCGCACAGGAGGCGACGCCTTCGCAGGCCGCCGGCGATGAAGCCGATGAGGAACTCGACTTCGCCACGTTGCTGGACCAGTACGACCAGGCAAAGGTGAAAGAGGGCGAAGTAGTCACCGGCAAGGTCCTCAAGATCGAGAAGGACTGGGTAGTCGTGGATATCGGCTACAAGAGCGAGGGCCAGATCCCGTTGCACGAGTACCTGGATCAGGACGGCAATCTTTCCATCAAGGAAGGCGACGAGACCAAGGTCTATGTCGAGGCCCGCGAAAACAAGGAAGGCCTCCTGGTGCTTTCCAAGGAAAAGGCTGAAAAGCTGAAGATCTGGGACCAGATCGCGGCGGCCCACGAACGGGACGGCGTGGTGGAGGGAACGGTCCTTTCGAGGGTCAAGGGCGGCCTGACCGTGGATATCGGCGTGCGCGCGTTCCTGCCCGGTTCCCAGATTGACCTGCGGCCCGTGCGGGATCTGGACCGCTATATCGGCCAACCCTTCAGGTTCAAGGTAATCAAGTTCAATCGCAGGCGCGGAAACATAGTTCTGTCCCGCCGCGTGCTTCTGGAAAAGGAACGTGAAGAACTGAAGGCCACCACCCTGGCATCCCTGCACGTGGGTCAGATCATCGAAGGGACCGTGATGAACATCACGGAATACGGGTGCTTCGTGGACCTGGGCGGCATCGACGGCCTGCTGCACATCACGGACATGTCGTGGGGCCGCATCAACCACCCCTCGGAAATGGTCAAGGTGGGGCAGCAGGTGACCGTAAAGGTCCTGAAGTTCGACCCCACCACCGAAAGGGTGTCCCTGGGGATGAAGCAGTGCACGGAGGACCCGTGGCTGCATGCAGACGAGCGTTACCAGGTGGACGACAGGGTGCACGGCCGCGTCGTGTCGCTGGCCGACTACGGGGCCTTTATCGAACTGGAACCAGGGGTCGAGGGACTCATCCATGTCTCCGAGATGTCCTGGACCAAGAAGATCAAACATCCGTCCAAGCTGCTCAACGCCGGCGATGAGGTCAGCGCCGTCGTCCTGCAGGTCGACGCCCGCAACAAGCGCATCGCGCTGGGCCTGAAACAGACCGAGATCAATCCGTGGCACCTCCTGCAGGAAAAATATCCGGTGGGCAGCAAGGTGAACGGGCAGGTCCGTTCCGTGACCAGCTTCGGCATCTTCGTTGGCATCGAGGACGGCATTGATGGACTGGTGCACCTTCAGGACATCTCGTGGTCCCGCAAGATCAAGAACCCGGCGGACGTTTTCAATAAAGGGGACGAAGTCGAGGCCGTGGTCCTGCACATCGACCCGGAAAAAGAGCGTTTCGCCCTGGGCATCAAGCAGTTGGGCTCGGACCCGTGGGAACACGTTCACGAAAACTATCCCATCGGCTCGGTCGTCGAAGGCAAGGTGTCCAAGGTGCTGGACTTCGGCGCCATCGTGGAACTGGCCGACGAGGTAGAGGGCCTGGTGCACGTGTCCGAGATCCGATCCGAGAAGGTCGAAAACGTGGGCAAGTACCTCAAGGTCGGGGACAATGTCACCGCGATGATCATCAACCTGATCCCCGAAGAAAGGAAACTCGGCCTGTCGATCCGTCGTTATCTGGAGGCGGAAGAAAGCGGCGACTACGTCGAGTACCTCAAGACGCAGCAGGCCAGCCCCACCACCATCGGCGACCTGATCAAGGAAAAGATCGACATTTCGGCATTGCCCAAGACGTCCGCTGATCAGGATCAACCTCAGGAAACCGAACCTCAGGAAATCGAGGTTGAAGCACCGGCCGAAAAACCGGCAGGGGAAACCGAGGCAAAGGCGGAAGTAGAAGCGGAAGTAGAGGCCCAAGAAAACACTGAAGAAAAGACAGAAGAAAAGGCCGAGGCGAAGGAAGACGCCGGCGCTGAGGAGCCCGAAAAAAAGAAGGCGGCCCCAAAGAAGGCCGCAGCCAAAAAGACGACCACGAAAAAGACCGCCGCGAAGAAGGCCCCCAAAAAGGCGGAATCTGAGGCCGTCAAAGAGAAACCCGCCAAGAAGGCCCCCGCAAAAAAGAAGGCGACCGCGGCCAAGAAGGAGCCTGCAAAAAAGGCGACAGCGAAAAAGAGCGCTTCGGACGCGGAGGCCGACAAGGAAAAACCCGCCAAAAAAGCGGCGGCAAAGAAGACGACCGCCAAAAAGACAGCCGCCAAAAAGGCCGAGTCCGAAAAGGTCGAAGCAAAACCGGATGCCGAAACGGCTGACAAACCGGAATAGCCAAACCCTGCCCGTTCCCGAGCGTTTCACGGCCGGAATTCCAAGTTTCGTGGGAGGGCGTTGGGGTACTGCTATGTTGCTTGACAGACGTCTGGTGGGGGTTAATACTTGATATTTCAAGGCTTTCCCATTAACGGGGACTTCTGATGAGGAACGTCGCCAGGACCTTGGTAGCCGCGAGCGCGGTAGTGATTCTCGTGGCCCTGGTATTCAGTTGGGGAACTTCAAGCTACTGGAAGTTGGTCGGGGATTTCGTGGAAGGGCCTGTCAAGGGCTTCTATGCCGCCACGACCATGGCTCCGACAGACGAACAAGGCGGTCATGTGGTCGGCTTGCCGGAGGCCAATCTCATTACCGGGCCCGAGCCGTCCACCGCTGACATCATTGTGCTGGCGGCCTACATATTCTTTCCGCTGATTACCCTCCTCGCCTCGATCAGTTGCGCCGTCACCAACCGGGGTTACCATTCGGTGCTGTTGGCGGCCATTCTGAACCTGGCCGTTGTCTTCTATACCCAGTTTTCCGAACCCTTCGGAGCTAACGGAAATCCGCTGATGCGTCTGGGAGCCGCCCATACCCTGATCTGGTTCGCGGCGGTGTCCGCCCTGCTGGGGGCGGCCCTGGGGATCGGCAAAGCGGAAACCGGGGTCGGATAGAGGGCGTGCTCTCAAATCATCAGCGCACATTGGCTACGTGCAGCGGCAGCCTCATGACCTGATTGGCGCCCTTGAACGGCGAGACCCGGATTCCGTTCACCGCTGCTTGGGTGCAGTCCATCAGTACCCGGGACGGCGGCGGCCTCGTCTCTAAGCGCGTCAGGGCGACCCGTCCGGAAGTCAGGATGTACAGGGTGACCACTCCGCCCTTGAAATCAGGTTCGTTCCCGGCCTCGATGCGAAAGCACCTTATCAGTCGCGGCGTAGCCTTTTTCTGTATCGAGTCCAGGTCCTCCCTGGTAAGCTCGCGACCCTTGGACACGTCCTTTGCGTCAAACGAAAGGTCCACTTCCGGGACCGGAGGCAAAACCGCGGCGACCGCCTTCATGCCCTGGACGGCCGCTTCGCCGTTTTGCGTCCTGGCCGATCTCTTTCTGGACGCCCGCTTCCTGCGCGGCTTTGGAGACGGAGAGGCTATGGTCCTGTGCACGAGCGGGAGGCGCTTGAAAGACAGATCCCTGAACACGTCGAACGACAGGCCTGACCCGGTGGGCTCCTCGGGAACAAGAACCCAGTAAGAGACGGCTCCAATCGACACGGCCGCTATCAAAAGGAGGATATAGGGCACTCGCCTGCTTTTCGACAACGTGCGTTGAACACGCATTACGCTGTCTTCCATCTGTTGCTGTCGTTTCCTTTCGCGTTCGGCCCGCCTCAAGTCATCGATGAATTCCCTGAAGGCCGGGATATGCCCCAGTGGTTCCCATTTCCTGGACCTGTGGTTGCGCAGGTCGGTCTGCTCGTCAATCTTGTGCGAGCTTACTAAGTCAAGAATGTCCTTGGTGGAAAACGGACCATAGTCCATCCCGTTCATACGGTACATCCAACGATCCAGAGCGTGTTTTTCGATGGAAGTCACGCCGCCCACCAGGCTGAACAGACCCATTCCAAACTAATGGAAATCCCGTGCCCGCGCAACTTTGACCGAGCCGTGTCCAAGGCCGCGCAGGAAACTTTGGGCCAGTTCCATCCCCACCTCGTCAGGGTCCAATGGGCCTGGGATCAACGAGGCCATGCAGGTCACTTTCAGGCCCGCCTCCTTGCATGGATCCATGAGGCTGAACCCCCGAAGGTCGGGGCCCACGTTGAGGGCCAGCCCGTGCGTAATCACATCCCGCGAAAGATGGAGCCCGACGGAGGCTATCTTGGCGCCTTCCACGTAGGCCCCGGGGCGCTTCTGATCCCATTCGGCCTCGATGCCGTGCCGACCCAGGACATCCAACACCGAATCTCCCAACAGCGAAATGACCCCGGCTACGTCCATTTTCGTTCGTGAAAGGCTGATCACCGGATACACAACGGCCTGGCCCGGATAATGCCAGGTAGCGCCACCGCCTCGATCCACCCGGTGCAGTTCAATCCCCATGTCCAGCAGTTCCTGGCCCGTGGCGTGGACCTCGGCAGGGTCCGTGCGGCGTCCCATGGTTATCGCCGGGGGATGACGAAGCACCAGCACGATACCCTTGAGCCCTCCGTCACGCACTTCCCCGGCCGCCACGGACTGAATGTCCAGGCCCCGCGCATAGTCCACCAGTCCCAGTTGTCGAATCACGATCGACATGCTGGCATCGTTGCACCCCGACTACCGCGGGTCAACTGTTTCAGACGTCGTCTACTTGCCTGTCACGCGCGCGCGGGGGTAAAAAGAAACGGGCGCATTGGACGGAAAATGGAAACGATAGTCGAAGAAATCCTTACACGGGCGGTTGGGGAGTTGAAGCGTCGGGGCGAACTCCCGGGGGACTTCTTTCCGGACGTGATCATCGAGCGGCCGAAACGCGAGGAGTTCGGGGATTACGGTTGTCCTCTACCCTTGGCGATGGCGAAGGCAGCTCATAAATCGCCCAAGGACTGCGGCAACGCGATCCTGGAGGTTGTCGACGCCCCCTCGGACCTGTTCGACGCGATTACCTTCGCGCCGCCTGGGTTCCTGAATTTCAAGGTCAATCCCAGGGCCTGGTTCATGAAACTCCAGGATATCGCCGCTGATCCAGAGGGCTTCGGAGGCTCCGGGGCCGGCCGCAACCAGCGGGTGCTGATCGAATTTGTGTCCGCCAATCCCACCGGGCCGCTGCATGTGGGTCATGCAAGGGGCGCGGTCCTGGGCGATGCGCTTGCGCGGATCATGTCGGCCGCCGGTTATGATGTTGACACCGAATACTACATCAACGACGTGGGCAATCAGATGGCCACTCTGGGGCGTTCTCTTTACGCCAGGGGGCGAGAGACCCTGGGGCTGGGGCACGGCGATTTTCCCGAAAACGGATATCTGGGCGACTACATCAGGGAACTGGCGGCCGAATTCGCCCATGGCGAGGGGCGTGAAAGCCTGGAAAAAGACTATGAGGACCTGGGGCCGGTGGACGACAACCCGGCAGTCGGTTTCGCATCCAGCCGCCTGCTGGAACTGATAAAAGACGACCTGAACGCCCTTGGGGTGGGCTTCAACCAGTGGTTCAGCGAACGCTCCCTGCATGACCGCGGCCTGGTTCCTTTGGCCGTTCAGTCGCTGCTGGACAGCGGTCGGGCCTATAAGGACGCAAGCGGGGCGGTGCTGTTCAGGATGGATGACGACGATGAGGATGACCGTGTGATCGTGCGGGGCAACGGGATATCCACCTACTTCGCGTCCGATATTGCATATCATCACGAAAAGGCCGGACGCGGGTACGCCAGACTGATCAACATTTGGGGGTCCGATCACCATGGCTACATCCCCCGCGTTAAGGCGGCCATGGCCGCCATGGGGCACGATCCGGACATGCTGGAGGTCCTGTTGGTCCAGATGGTGACCCTGACCCGCGGGGGCGAAGTGGTCCCCATGGGCAAGAGATCGGGCAGATTCGTCACCCTGAGGGAGGTGGTGGACGAAGTGGGGCCCGACGCGGTGCGTTTCATCTTTTTGCTGCGCAAGGCGGACTCGCAGATGGAGTTCGACCTCGATCTGGCCAAGTCGCAATCCATGGAAAACCCGGTCTACTATGTGCAGTACGGACACGCCCGCGTGGCATCCATCCTGCGCAAGGCGGACGCCGCCGGCCTGATGCCCGCGCCGTGGTCCAAGGACCTGGGCGACGTTCTTTCCCTGCCGGAAGAACGGAACATGGCGAAGCAGTTGACCCGACTGCCTGGGGTGGTGGCCTCGTCGGCGATAAAACGGGAACCCCACCATCTGGCCTTCTATCTGATGGACCTCGTCAAGGGTTTCCATTCGTACTACACGCGCTATGCGCATACCGACAAGGTCATTTCAGATGACGCTGAAAAGACCGCTGCGCGCCTGTTCCTGGTTTCGTGCGTCAAGGCCGTGCTGGCCAGGGGGCTTGGAATGCTGGGGGTCGGCGCGCCGGACGAGATGCATTACGGAGGGGACGATGAGCAGGGATGAGCATGAAGCTCAGGGCTCCGGACGTCTGGGCGTGCGCGATATGGATCGCATCCGGGAAAAGGTGTCGGTCAGTCTGGAGCCTCGTCAACTGGGCTTCATCGGTCTGGGCCTGACCGTGGTGATGGCCGCCGTCTTCGCTTTGGGCATGTTGGTGGGTGATCGCGGCGGCACTACTGGCCTGGTCAGCAATCCCGAGATCGCCGGGGCCCCGGTCAGCGGATCCTTTCCAGCCGAACTCCCGGTGATGCGCCCGCGTGCGCGCCCGGTCATGGACCTGTCTTCGAGGCCGACGCGCCTGATTCGAAAGGCGGTGATCCTGCCTGTCCCGTCACCCAGGCCGCTCGCCGTCGCCAGGAGCGCGGATGACGGCCCTCCGGCCCTGGCGTTGCGGCGTGGAACAGTAAGGATACCGGACTCCGTGTTCGCCCAAGATGACATGCCCTGGCCTTCCGTCGCGGTCACGGACCTGGCCATGTGCATGTCGTGCGTCTATGAGGACCTGGGCGGATGCGTGCCTCCCGTCCTGCCGCCCGCCAAGCCCGACAAGGCGCGGCAGCCCTTGAAGTCGAAACCCGCCATGGCGGTGACCAAGGCATCGCAAGTAAAAGCAATCAAGGAAAAAGCAATTAAGGAAAAAGCAGTCAAGAAAAAAACAATTGCAGTGGCGCGGGCAAAGGTCTTGAAAAAGAAAACCGCGACGCGCGTCCCGGCAAAAGTGACGACGCAGCCGCCACAGGCCTTCGCGGTCCAGGTTCGCGCATATCGCGAAAGCGCCAAGGCGGCCGAGTTCGTGAACGCCCTGGTTCTGAAGGGTTACAAGCCGTTTATCGTGAAGTACACGGATGCGCAGGGCCACAAGTGGTTCCGTGTGCGGATGGGACGATTTGACAATGCCGTGAAGGCCCAGGAATTCGCGGCCGAATTCAACGCAAAGGAAGCCGCCGAGGCAATTCCGGTCGCGCTGGAGTAGAAATGACCGACATCAAGACACCGGTAAGGGTCGAAAAACCTTGGGGGCACGAGATCATCTGGGCCCACACGGATCGATATGTGGGCAAGGTCCTGCACATCGACCGCGGTCACCTGCTGTCACGGCAGTACCATGAGGTCAAGGATGAAACGCTGTACGTGATGAAAGGGGTCCTGATCCTGGAACTGGGCCCCGCCGACAAGGCGAAGCGGACCCTGGTCCCGGCGGGCAGGTCATTCCACGTCGCGCCGGGCACCATCCATCGGTTCATGTCGCCAGACGACGAGGACTGCGACCTGCTGGAGACGTCGACCCCGGAACTGGACGATGTGGTCCGCCTGGAGGACGAATACGGTCGCGAGGGAACCAGCGCCCCCTGAATCACTCAAAGGAGCCTTCCATGACGGACTTGACAGCGGTCGACACAACGCAGGCACCCAAGGCAATTGGTCCCTATTCGCAGGCGATCAGGTCCAAAGCGGCCGGCATGACCTTCCTGTCCGGACAAATCGCCATCGACCCCTCCACCGGCGCCATGATCGGCGGCGACGTCGCGGACGAGACACGGCAGGTCCTCGCAAACCTGAACGCGGTGCTGATCGCCGGGGGCCTGGCCCGGTGGAACGTGGTCAAGACCACCATCTACCTGGTGGATATGGATGATTTCGGTGTCATCAACGAGGTTTACGCCGAATACTTCGGTGATAATCGCCCCGCACGCGCGACGGTGCAGGTCGCGGGACTGCCCAAGGGCGCCCGCGTGGAGATCGATGCCATCGCGGTGGACTGATATCCGTCCCGGATCCGCGGAACCCTGTGATCGATGTTCGATTCAATGGATCGGATGCTGATGGAATTCCGTATTGGGAAAACATGGTGGTGGGCCATCGCGTTGACAATCTTCATGGGCTGGATGGTCTATTACCTCCAGAACCGTACGGTTGATGTCGGCTGTGACCTTCAGGCCTATCTTGACGGCGCGCGCGCGGTTGAGGAGGGAAAGAGCCCGTATGGCCCGGCTGGGCAATCGGACTACTTGTACCATCCGGCCCTGGCCCTCTTTCTGGACTCGGTCGGGGCCACGCGAAATGACCCCAGCAAGTGGTGGTTCGCGTGGCTTGCGGCATCGGCCTTTGTCCTGCTGGCAGGCGCCGCGGCATTGGCCGGGGGGGTCGGATCGCCGTGGGGCCTGGCCCTGTTCCTGCTGTTGTTCACCGACATGGTCAACGTGGGGATCGATTACGGGAATATCGCCATCGGGGTCGCGGCTATCGTGGTGCTGGCGCTGCTCGTGCTGAAACGGGCGCCTGTCGCGGCAGGCGTTTTGTTCGCATTGGCCGTCATTCTGAAAACGGTGCCGGTGGTATTCCTGGTTTACATGGCCGGCCGTTGGATGGCCGGACGGTCCCGGAGGCAGGATCGGATCTGCCTCGTTACGGCCTTTGCGCTGCTGGTGGCTTCGCTTTTATTGCCGTGGATGACGGACTACGTGACCCAGGCTGGGGCGCTGGTCGAGGACAAACTTGGGTTCGGGTCCAATTACTCGTGGGCCGCATGGGCATATAGGATGAGTGGTGGACGGCAGATCCTGCCTTTCGGCCTGACTCTGGCGGCGGCGATCCTCGGGGCGTTCGGACTGGGCCGTTTTCGAAGGGGCGGGGACAAGACCCACTGGGCGATCCTTTTCATCCTGGCGTGGTTTGCTTCGCCGATTATCTGGAACTACTCGAATACGCTGTGTTTTGTACCCTTTGCAGTATGGATGGACAGGGCATTCGATGGGACGCGGTCCCCCCCCCGACCCAGAGCCGCCCGCCTGCTGGATATTCTTTTTCTGGCCATTTTCGTGCTGTCGATGCTTCAGATGGACTTTTTCTGGGATTCCAGCCTGTGGATCGGCAGGAACATTTTCCCCCTGATTCCCATGACCATACCGCTTATCGCCGGCTGCATGCTGTTGCTGGACAGGCGTGTCCGGCCCGTCGATTCCGCCTGCTGACCACTCGGATCCACAAGCGTTGGGTTGACCTGAAGTTGCTTTCCCGATCACGCTCGGCGGTTCCCAAATCCACCGCCTGCATCGCGATTCGACGACAGCAACGGCACTTTGGCGGCGTTGGCTTCACCAATTTGGTGCTCGACGTACATCCAGTACGCATCCAGTACGCCTGCGCCCAAATCGGCTTGCTGCCTTGCCAAAGCACTCGTTTCCGCCGTCTCTGACGCAGATTTGACGGTGGATTTGGGCGGTTTTTGTTGATTTTTCCACCCTCTTCCCCTAGTATACGCTGCCCTTTTCTCCGGGCGGGGGTTGTCTTGGCCGGCTACGACCGCGCAAAGGTCCAGCAGATCCTGGATCGGGTCAGCATCAAGGACGTGGTTCAGGAATACGTGACGCTGCAAAAGGCGGGACGTGAGTACAAGGGCCTGTGCCCTTTCCACCAGGAAAAGACACCTTCGTTCCACGTCATCGAGCACAAGAAGTTCTTTTATTGCTTTGGTTGCCAGGTGGGCGGTGACGCGGTCAGATTCCTGCAGATGGCGGCGGGGCTGTCCAGAAGCGAGGCCATCCGTCGCCTGGCCCGTCGAGCGGGTGTTGATCTGGGGCCCGAAGGTCCCGCCGATCCAAAGGTAGAGGCGGCCGAGCGCAAGCGATCCGACCTGATTCACGCAAACCAGGTGGCACAGACCATATTCAGGGCCAATCTAAACGGACCGGAAGGCGAACAGGCCCGGGCCTACCTGGATGATCGAGGCATCTCGCCCGCCATAGCCGAGCAGTACGGACTGGGATATGGAGGCTCGCAGCGGGGCCATCTGATCGATGAGTTGAAGAAACGAAAGGTCCGCCTGCGGCACGCGGGCGAGGCCGGCATCCTGGTCCCGTCGAAATTCGGCGACTCGGACTGGTACGAGAAATTCCTTGGACGCCTGCTGTTCCCCATATTCGATCTGGACGGGGCGGTCATCGCGTTTTCAGGACGCCTGATTCCACCCATGGAGGAAGGGCCGAAATACACGAACAGCCACGAATCCCCGATCTTCCAAAAGGGAAATTCGGTATTCGGACTGTACCAGGCGCGTTCAGAGATCCGAAAGGCGAAACAGACGATAGTGGTGGAGGGCAATTTCGACGTGCTGGCCATGGCCGCTGCGGGTTTCGGCAATGTGGTGGCCCCCTTGGGCACGGCCCTTACCCGGTCCCAGGTCATCAGGTTGAAGCGTTTCGCCGGCAATATCGTGTTGGTCTTTGACGGGGACGAGGCCGGGCGCAAGGCATCAAGAAAATCCGTCGGGCTTCTGGTTGAGGCCGAAGTGGAGGGCCATGTGGCCCTTATGCCCGTCGGGGAGGACCCCGATTCGTTGCTGAGGTCCTCGGGAAAGGAGGGGCTCAGGAAACTTCTGGCGCGGGCCAGACCCATGATCAGGTATCTGATCGAGTCCCTGGTGGAGGTCCATGGCCGGTCGCCGCACGGCCTGCGCAAGGTCGTTGAAGAGGCAAAAGAGGTGTTCTCGCTGGACCGGGACCCCATCCGTTTCGGCCTTTATCGGGAGGAACTCGCGCGTATCCTTGGAATGGACGTGCGCGAGCTGAAGAGGATGCTGCGCGACCCGCGGGCCGCGCGGGACGAAAAAGGGGACGTTGCGCCCTGCCCGGTACCTGAAAAGACCCTGCTGGAATTGATGCTGCTCTATCCGCGTTTTATCAAGAGGTTTATCGACGAGGGCGATCCCGCGTGGGTCACCCATGTCGAGGCGCGGGAGGTGTTGCAGGATATCCAGACCCACAGTCTGGGCGGCGAGGTCGATCCGGCGGAGGCGATAGTCACCGGGGCCGAAGACGGAGGCCCCCTCCGCTCTGCCGTGATCGAGGTGTTCAGGAGACCAGATACCTTCAGGGAGGAACTGGCGGACCAGGCCTTTTCCGAGACCCTGGCCGAGCTGCATCGCCTGGCCCTGACACGTGAACGCAAAGAGCTGGAGGTGTCGCTTCAGACCTCGGAGAGCGAGGCCTCGCCCGACGACGTGAATGAAATGGCAGTGCGCATCAGCCGCTTGAATCGAAGCATACGGGAGCTGGAGAGGGAAGCGGTGCGCAACAAATATAGGCAGAAAGAACACGGTTTGACCAGCGGAGCGCCGGCGCTGCACGGCGCCGACAACGGGAACCATACCGTCGAGGTAAACGAATGAGAACGACTGAAATCCGCCGCCTGATCGACATGGGCAAAAAGCGGGGGGGCACCCTGACGTTCGAGGAACTGAACGAGGCGGTGGCCCGCATGTCCATAACGCCCGAGGAATGTGATCGGATGTTGTCCACCCTGAAAAACAACGATGTGGAAGTGGTGGACAACAACAACGGGGCCACGGCCAGGATCAAGGGTCTGGCCACCAACAAGAAGGCCGCCGATTCCTTCGCCGACGTCTATGGAAAGACCAACGACCCGGTGCGCATGTACCTGCGCAGGATGGGCGAGGTCCCCTTGCTTACCCGCGAGGGCGAGGTCGAAATAGCCAAGAGGATCGAGGAAGGCGAACTGGCCGTCTTTGACCTGATAATGAGCACGGACATCGGGATTCAGGAGATCCTGAAGCTCGAGGACGGTATCCGCCGCAATCGAATAGCCATCAAGACGGTGGTCAAGGACCTCGACGAAGACGACGAACTGGGCGAGGAAGGCGGGACCCGCGAGCGTATCCTCAGGGCCCTGGATCGGACCAAGGACCTGGATCGGGCGATCCACAAGTGCAAACAGAAACTTCAAAAGCCGAACATCTCGTCCAAGGTCAGAAAGGCCTGTGAAAACGACCTTGCCCGCTACACGGCTGAACTGCACCAGACCCTGGTGGATATGAAGCTGCACCGGAACCTGGTCCTGGGCATCGTGGAAAAGCTCAAGGAACTGATGAAAAAGGTCGAGGCGGCCCAGAGGGACGTTTCCCGAGTCAAGGACCGGGTAGGTGGGGATCAGGCTGAGTTGAGGCGCCTGTTGAGGGAGGCCAGAAACCCCGAAAAACCCAAGGGGTCTTCCGGTACGGACCTGGACCTCGAAACGCTGGAAGAGTTCGATCGAATCGTCAAATACGCCCAAAAACGTATCCGCAGGGTGGAGATTGAGGCCAATCTGCCTGCCGACGAACTGGGCAAGACATACCGGGCCATCATCATGGCGGAAAAGAAGGCCGACCGCGCCAAGTGGGAACTGGTGGAGGCCAACCTCCGCCTGGTGGTGTCCATCGCCAAGAAGTACACCAACCGGGGACTACAGTTCCTGGACCTGATCCAGGAGGGCAACATCGGCCTGATGAAGGCGGTGGAAAAGTTCGAATACCGCAGGGGCTACAAGTTCTCTACGTACGCGACATGGTGGATCCGCCAGGCCATCACCCGCGCCATCGCCGACCAGGCGCGCACCATCCGTATTCCGGTGCACATGATCGAGACCATCAACAAGCTGGTCCGCACCTCCCGTTATCTGGTGCAGGAATTCGGCCGCGAACCCACCCCGGAAGAGATTGGCGCCAAGATGGAAATCCCGGTCGAGAAGGTGCGCAAGGTCATGAAGATAGCGCGGGAGCCGATATCCCTGGAGACGCCGATCGGCGAAGAGGAAGATTCGCACCTGGGTGACTTCATCGAGGACAAAAAGACCCCCAGCCCGGCCGATTCCGTGGTCAAGGCCAACCTGAGCGATCAGATGCGCAAGGTGTTGTGCGGCCTGGGCACGCGTGAAGAAAAGGTGCTCAGGATGCGCTTCGGTATCGGGGAAAAGAGCGATCACACCCTCGAGGAAGTGGGCCAGGAATTCAAGGTGACCAGGGAGAGGATCCGGCAGATCGAGGCCAAGGCCCTGCGCAAGCTGCGTCACCCCTCGCGGTCCAAGAAACTGCGCAGTTTCCTGGAGTAGTCCTTCAGGACGGACCCATGAACGACTCCTTCAACCCGGACTTTCTTTGTGGCCTGCAGAGGTCCGGGATCGTCCCCGGCCTTGAACGGATCAGGCCCCTGCTGGAAAGGCTGGACAACCCGCAAAAGAAGTTTCGTTCGGTCCTGATCGCCGGCACCAACGGCAAGGGCTCCACCGCCGCCTTTCTGGAATCCATCCTGCGCTGCTGCGGGCACCGCACCGGCCTGTTTACGTCGCCGCACCTGGTTGACATGCGTGAACGGATCAGGATCGACGGCAGACCGCTTGAGGCAGAACGATTCCTGGAATACGGACTGGCCGTCCGGCGCGTATTGGCCGACTGCAAGGGCGTGGATCCGACCACCTACTTTGAAACCCTGACCGCGATCGGTTTTCTGGCGTTTGCCGGGGAGGGCGTGGACGTTGCCGTGGTGGAGGCCGGGATGGGCGGCCGGTACGACTCGACCAACGCAATGGACGCCGACATCAGCGTGCTGACCAACGTGAGTCTGGATCACCAGCGATTCCTGGGGGATCGCATCGAGGACATCGCCGCTGAAAAAATCGGCGTGGCGCGGCCTGGGCGCGCCTTCATCACCGGCGTCGGCAAGGGGCTGTTCGATTCGGTCGTCGGCCCTGGAATCGAAGACATTGGGGCGTTTTCCCGTCGCATGGGAAGGGACTTCAAGGTGACCCGTATCGACGGGGCCATCGACTGGCAGGGGCTGGGCATGTCCTTGAGCGATGCGCGCCTGTCGCTCAGGGGCACGTTTCAGGCGGACAATGCCGCGCTTGCCCTTGCCGCGGCGGAGGCCGCTCGGGACCTGGGTCTGAAGGTGGATGAATGCGGGATGCGACGAGGCATCCGTACGACCTGGTGGCCAGGCAGGTTCCACGTGGTTGCCCAAAATCCCCGCGTCATCGTGGACGGATGTCACAACCCCGGGGCGGCCGGACGCCTGGTCGAGACCCTCGACGCCTATCCTCAACCCAGGCCCCTGGTCCTGGTCCATTCCAGCAGGCCCCTGAAGGACTTCAGCGGCGTGCTGGCCAGGATCCTGCCCTGCGTGGACCATTGTATCGAGACCACCATTGACGGACTGGCCCAAACCCGCGAACTGGCCAGGGCCGCCAGGGAGTCCGCGATATGTGACGTGGAAGTGATCGAACCGTTCGCCGCGGCCCTCGACCGGGCGCGCATGGTGGCGGGTCTGGAAGGCACGGTGCTGATTTCCGGCTCGCTGCACCTGGTCGGCGAGGCCTTGAACGAACTGCGGGTCATGTAGGTGGGTGGTGCCCGGAATTTGCATGATAGTCGGGTCCCGGGACTTCAGGGACGAGGAGTACGAGGAGCCCCGCAAGGAATTCGAGGCGGCGGGATACGAGGTGGTGACGGTATCATCCATTGTGGGCAGGGTCAGGGGCGTCCTGGGGACCTGGGTTGCCGTGGACCGGGCCCTTGCGGGCTGTCGGGCCTCTGAATTCGACGGCGTGGTTTTCGTTGGTGGGTACGGGGCCCTGGAATACGAAGACAACCGGTCGGCCCACCGACTGTGTTGCCAGGCCCTCGCGGGCGGCAAGGTGCTCGCCGCCTTGTGCGTGGCGCCGATTATTCTGGCCCGGGCTGGGGTGCTGAACATGCGTCGGGCCACCAGTTTTCCGGACCAGCGCGAGGCCATGGAGGCGTGCGGAGCGGTCCATACTGGAGACGCCGTGACCGTGGATGGGCTTATCGTGACAGGGGACGGCCCGATGCATACCCGTCAGTTCGCCCGCGCCGTGCTGAAGGCCCTTGAAAGTCGAACGGATGTCCTGAATCAGGCTACATAGCGGGAGGGGCGTCAAGCTTCTGTTCGGGCAGTTCGTCGGGTATTTCAGACGATGGCTGCGCAGGGGCCGCCTTGCCCATCATTATGGGCGTGGCCTTTGCCAGGTTGAAGTAATGGCTTTCTTTGTTGATCGTGACCACGTCCCAGCCCTTGATGTTCACGAACTCCGGTACGCCCTTCTTTCTGAGCTTCGCGGTTTCGCGGTCCAGATAGGTCTTGAGCCCGGATGCGCGCCCCGCCTGCGTCAGGGCAAAGAAGGTCTTGCCGCGGTTGATCGTCTCTAGGTAGGGGCCTAGCTGGCTGGCCTTCATAAGCGGCTTGATCTCGCTGTTCGTATAGTACGTCTCGCCCCGCCATGTAATCAGCCAGGCGACCACGTCCTCTTTGCAGACGCGCTTTCCGTAGGGATGAAAATAGTCGGGGATGAAACCCAGCCCAGCCTTGGTAAGCAGGGGCTCGTAGACGTCCTGTACCTCGGGTGGATTCTCCAGGATGGTGCACTGCTTGAAGTAGTCGTCAAACAGGTATTTCTGGCTCCACGAAGGGGACAGCATGGGCATATAGTAATTCAGGCACCACAGCGCCAGGCCCACCGAGGCTATCCACAGTGCGCCGACCCCGAACCTGCGGACCGGATAGGACGGGATCATCAACAGGAAGGCTATCACCGCCACCACCAGATAGCCGAGCAGGAAGTTTTCGTACTCCAGGGTGGGCGATTGCAGCAGTGCGCGGTTCAATGGGTTCATCTCTGCCCAGAACGTCGACTCCGCCCAGGTCTTGGTGGTCCCGTTGGCCACGGGCGCGTCGGGATCAATGGGCGGATGATCGGGCAAGGGCCTGTCGTACTTATAGGTGAACATGTCGCGAAACGCCTGTTCGTCCGAGCGGATCCACAGACCTACGGACAGCACGATGCCTATCCCGGCTATCGCCGCCATCCGGCCCACCCATGAACGGTCGTTCAGGAAGTCCTTCACATGGATGGCAATCAGCATGATGAACGCGGGCAGGGCCGGGAAGATATAGTGATGAAACTTGGTTGCCGACATGGTGAACAGGAAATAGGCGAAGAACGCCCATACATACAGGAACAGCTTCAGGCGTGACCGGGGGTCCGCGTCCTTCAGCCTCAGGCGTGCAATGCCCCAGATCAGCAGGGGCGCGAAGGCGATCCATGGGAAGGTCCCGATGGACAGCCACTTCATGAAGTGTTCGAAGGTCCCGGTGTCTATCTGGTGGACGCCGGCGGCGAGCCGGTTGAAGTGGTCGTGGACCAGGAACCTGGCATAGAAGGCGTAGCCGTGTTTGGCGAACATGCCCATGTACCAAGGCAGCATGACCAGACACAACATCAGGGTGCCGCGCAGGATCTCTAGACGGCTCTTGAATCGATCCTTTATCTTGACGGCCCGCCACTCGCCCGTGACCAGCACGTAAAGGAACAGGATAGCGCCCGGCAGCATGAATCCCAGCAGCCCCTTGCCAAGGGTTGCGTACGCCAGAAAGATGTACGCGGTCCACAGCGAGAACCGTCGCATCCACAGGTCCATGCGCCGTGGGGTCAGCAGGGTGCCGGCCCGGTACTCGCGCACCAGCGGCACGAAGATCAGGAACATCAGGACTATGGTAACCACGAAGTAAATCGCGGCGTGATAGATGCCTGTCTTTTGGAAGATCAGCCAGGCCCTCATGGCGGCATCCAGGTTCTCGTAGGCGCTTTCCGGCTCCAGGTCCAGGGCGACGTCCACGAACTGGGGCACGGCCGACACCAGGAACAGGGCCAGCACGGCCGCCAGCCACCCCCAGAACGCGCGCACCGATGGCGTGAATCGAGGCCCGAAGTATGCGTTGATGAAGAACAGCAGGCCTATTGTCATGGTGCCGACGAAGGGCATGTCCGTGACCGCCTGTCTGGAAAGAAAGAAGTACAGGGGCGCGGTCAGCAGGAAGCCGGCGGCCAGAAGCCCCGTGCGCCTGTTGAACACCCGGCTTATCGTCACGTAAGTGAAAAAGATGCCCAGGGTCCCCAGGATGGCCCAGGGGAGGCGGATTGCCCAATCCCCGAGGCCGATCAGATTCATGAAGATTATTTCCCCGTACATGATCAGGATGGGCTTGGAAAAGAACCATTCGCCGGTGGTCGGCTCTGAGCCGATCTGCTCCTTGTAGCCCCACCAGGGCGACAGGAGGTCGCCCGTCTCGTGCATGTACCTGGCGACCTCGCCGTAGTGGGTCTCCCAACAGTCCCACAGCCCGAAGGAACCGGCGTTCGGAATCAGAATCAGCGCGGCGCCCAAAAGGACCAGCAGCGCCACCAACCATTCACGGGGCAGTTTTTCGCGCGCGCGGATGGACTCGAAGTCCTCGGCCAGGATCGGGGGTACGGACGTGCGGCCGTTCCCGTTTTTCGCAATTGTCATCCTGGACCACCTCCGCGCCGCGAAACTCGGGAAATCTACATGGTTTCGGGTGTTGAGTCAAAAACGGGATCATTCGTCAGGCCGCCTGATTGTTGACTCGCCCGATTCTTGACTCGCAATCCCGCTGCTATGATGATCCGGTTCCGTTGTATGGGAGGATTGCAATGGATTTTTCAACGCCGGTTGCCATCGTGGTTGACGCTGGAAAATGCAAAAAGGACGGGCTGTGCGCGCAGGTCTGTCCGTGCCGGATCTTCAGGTGGAGCAAGGGCGAAAACCCGACCATCGAGCGGGCCGACGAGTGCGTCCTGTGCGGCCAGTGCATCGCTGTGTGCCCGGGCGAGGCCATTACGCACTCGCGCCTGGACCCTGGTCGTTTCGTCGAGATCGCGGACAAAAAACCAGTTTCGGCCGACGCGATGACGGCCTTTTTGAGGCAGAGGCGATCTGTGCGGGTCTATCGCGACAGGCCCGTGGAAAAAGAGCTTCTGGAAGAGATCGCCGCGGCTGCCGGGTTCGCGCCCACCGGGGCCTTCGGCGGGGAGGGCTGGGTACGCAGGGTCACCGTCGTGTCCGGCAAGGATAGGATGCGCAGGGTTGCGGAGTCCACCGTGGATTACATGAGGAAACTGGCCAGGGTCCTGGACGGGGTCATGGTCCGGACCGTGGCCAGGTTCTCCGCTGCCGCGGGCGCCGGACTTCTTACGTTGCCCGACATACGCATGCGCCTCGCAGAGTGGGACCAGGGGCGTGACGTGGTGACTTACGATGCACCGGCCGCGATCTTCGTCAGCGCTTCCCCTAAGACGGTGACGCCGCGGGAGGACTGCGACGCGGCGCTCATGAACATCATTTTTGCGGCCCACTCCCATGGCCTGGGCACGTGCTGGAACGGGTGGATGGGCCACGCGGCCGCGGGCGAGCACGTGAGGGGCGGCGGCGAACTGGGCCGGATCCTGGGATTGCCCGATGGTCATTCCATCGTCGAGGCATTGACGCTGGGATGGCCCGGAGTCAAGCTGTTACGCGTCCCACAGCGCGAGACGGAAGTCCGCTGGGTGGAGTAGTCACGATACGGAATCACGATTCCGTGGAAACGAGGTGGACCAGATGCTGACAGGCAACATGGTGATTGGACAATCCGGCGGGCCGACAGCGGTGATCAACGCGTCCCTGGCCGGAGTGGTCCTGGAGGCGAAAAGACACGGCTTCATCCGCAATATGTACTGCATGCGATGGGGAATCCAGGGCTTCCTGGACGATGAACTTGTGGACCTGGGCGCCGAGAGTGACGACACCTGGCGCCTTGTCCGTGACACACCGTCGTCGGCCCTGGGTTCGTGCCGACTCAAACTGACCGACGAACACCTGCCCCGGGTCCTGGAAGTCCTGAGAAAGCACGACATCCGCTATTTCTTCTACATCGGAGGGGACGACTCGCAGAACACGACCCACCGCGTGATCGAGTACTGCGGGTCCGAGGGATACGAACTCGTGGGCATCGGCATCCCGAAGACAGTGGATAACGACCTGTACGGCACGGATCATACGCCCGGATATGGATCAGCCGCCCGCTTTGTGGCCCTGTCCACGCAGCAGGGAGGCGTGCTGGCCAGGGACATGCGGAAGGTGGACCCCGTACTGGTGTACCAGGCCGTGGGCAGGGACGCGGGATGGCTCGCGGCCGCGGCGGCCCTGGCCAAACGGTACGAGGATGACCCTCCCCATCTCATCTACGTGCCTGAGCGGCCGTTTTCAAAGGACAGGCTGCTGGCCGATGCCGAGCGCTGCTACGCGAGGTTCGGGTACGTGTCCATAGTGGTGGGTGAAGGGATAGCGTACGCGGATGGTTCCCCCGTTTCAGGGACACGGACCTTCGACAAGTTCGGCAACCCCGAGTTCGGGGCGATGGGGGGCGCATCCGCGGCGACAGTGGTCAAGGGCATGGTATGCGACCACCTGGACGTGCGGGGCGAATTCCAGATCGTGGAGTCCCTCCAGATGGCGGGCATGGACCGCGTGTCGATGGTGGACAGGGAAGAGGCTTTCCAGGCCGGGGTCCATGCGGTGCGCCTGGCGGCGGAAGGGGAGTCTGGCCTGATGGTGGCGTTCAAGAGGGGGCCGCGCTCGAGGTACGAGTGCGTGTATACGGAGGTCCCGCTAGTGAGGGTAAACGAGGGCAAACAGACCCTGCCCGACGAGTTCATCGACGACGAGGCCAGTTTCGTGACATCGGAGTTTTTGGATTATGTTCGGCCCCTTGTGGGCGAGTTGCCGGAGTTGGGTCGTCTGAGCTACAGGAAAATCATTTCATGAGAAAGACCGGCGCAAGTGCGCGGGCGCGGGCGTAAGCCCGTCGAGAAGAAATATTGTGAACGAGACAACCGGCGCGAGCGCGCCGTCGTGGGCGTAAGTCCGCGTTAAAACAGAGGAATAATCATATGGCGGATTTCACGTACGTAAACGGCCGGTTCTTCAAGGACGGGGAGCCGTTCTATTTTGTTGGCGCCGAGTACATGTACTACCGGGACGCGCGCGCCAACTGGGCGGCCCGCCTGGACCAGTTGAAGGCCGCTCACGTCAACGTCATCTGTTTCTACACGCCGTGGCGTCATCACCTGGTCCACGAATCCGGCACCGGGGCCATGACCTACGACTTCACGGGGGACACCCTGGACTCGCGCGACCTGGTCGCTTTTCTTGACCTTTGCGAGGAAAAGGGCCTGTGGATGCTGGCAAAGCCCGGCCCCTTCGTCCATTCCGAACTGAATATCGGCGGCCTCCCGGACGTGACCTCCCCGTCCTTCAACCAGGCCATCGAACCGGTTCGCGTCCATGACGGCACGCCCCTGTTCTGGGAGTACGACAACACGCGGCTTCCCTCGCCCAACGACCCTGCTTTCGACGCCATGGCAAAAACCTGGCTCCATGAGGTCGGCTGCGTCCTGAAACCCCATGCCTCGCCCCGTGGGAACATCATCGCCATCCAGCTCAACGACGAGACCCTGTACTGCACATCGAACGACGCGCCCTGGCACTTCGGGTACGACGCGCCCGACGTGGCCCATTTTCACCGGATGCTGCAAGGCAAGTACGGGACAATAGCGGACTACAACCGGGCCCACCGTACATCCTTCAAGGCGTTCGATTTCATTCCC
>JAADHL010000221.1:2365-3443 GCA_013151875.1 Deltaproteobacteria bacterium | reverse complement strand
CGGCGAGCGAAGCGAGTCCGGAAAAGGTGATGCGCCAGCAATCAGTGGCGGGAGAAACGTCTATTCAGCATGAGGCTTGCAGGCGCCGCCCTCCGCCGGGTTGCCAACATACCTTCTCGGTCCTAGAATCCCACAAGCGGCATCAGGCAGGGCATCGTGGCAGCAGAGCAACCCGGTATATGTCCCAACTGCGAGACCCGGCGAGGGCCAGTTGGTGATGCATGCCCCAGCGATGTCTGTAAAGGAAAATCCTATCACTTCATCCCCTATGCCTGGTTCGAGTCTTCCAAACAGCTATCCATCAGGAAGCGCAGGCCCATGGACCCGCTGCTGGGCAGGTACATCAATCGCTACCTGCTGGCCGGCAAGCTGGGCGAGGGCGGCATGGGCGCGGTGTACGTGGCCATCCAGAAGCCCCTGGGCCGTGAGGTCGCCCTGAAGCTCATCTCCGGGGTCGAAATCTCCGGCGCGGCGATTGCCAGGTTCGAGAGGGAGGCCCGCGCCATCGCCCTTCTGGACCACCCGAACATCGTAAAGCTGCACGACTACGGCATAGGGGACCTGGAATTCCAGGTGCCTTTCATGGCCATCGAGTACGTGCGCCATGGCCGGACCCTGCGCCGCGCATTCGCCGCGGTCAAAAAGGAATCCGGAGGCCAGATACCGGGCGATGTGGTCCTGACCATTTTCCGGCAGATACTCAATGCCCTGTCCGCTGCCCACGGGGACGGCCTGATCCACAGGGACATGAAGCCGGACAACGTCCTCATCATGCCGGTCGCGGGCAATCCGTATCTCGTGAAGGTGCTGGACTTCGGCCTGGCCAAGGCCGTGTCCGAGGTATCGGGTTTCGACGGGGATCTTTCGCACACGGGTCTGGTCCTGGGAACGCCTTACTACATGGCCCCTGAACAGGCCCCCACTTCCGGTCGGTCCCTGGTTGACGCCCGCGCGGACCTGTACGCGGTCACGGTGATGCTGTACGAGGTGTTCACTGGCATCAGGCCCTTTAGCGGTGACAGCGCTCTGGCCATCCTGACGCAAAAGACCGACCCCAACCACCGCCCCATGGACTTCC
>JAADHL010000221.1:0-2346 GCA_013151875.1 Deltaproteobacteria bacterium | reverse complement strand
TGCCGAAGCCTTTGAGAGGGTTCCTGGCGCAGGGGCTTTCCCCGAAACCGGGCGACCGGTTCGGGAGCGCTGACGAGATGCTGGTTGGGTTGGAGCGGGCATTATCAAGTCGCAGGTTGACCGCGATGGGACCCGTGCTTTCCGGCTCCGGCTCCTCACAGGACCGACCCATGACCCCGCCGAGCCCGGCCGCCGAGGGGCAGGCTCTGGAACCCACCACTCCGATCGAAACCATCCTGCCGTCCCAGCCACCGCACGATAAGCCGGATAGTGGCCAGTACCTCCGCGAAACAAGCGTTCGGATTCCCAACGACGGCATCATGCGTAATCGCTGGCCGTACGTGCTGGCCCCCTTGGCGGCTTTGGCGTTGATCGGCGGGATGTTCTGGGTGTTTTCCGGCGGCGAAAAGACCCGGATAGACCAAAAGCCTGTGATTGCGTCGCCTGCTCCGAAGTCGAACATACCCAAATCTGAGTTGAAGCCGGTAGTCGTCGAGAAACCGGCCCCTGTGGCGGCCGTCGAGCCTTCCAGGGACATCACGGAGGAACCATCGCACGAGCCGACTCCACCAGTGCAGCAGCCAAAGCGGATTACCCGGATGTTCGTGGTCGAGACCAGTCCCAAGGGCGCGATGGTGCAGGTGGACGGCAAGCCCCTGGGAAGGTCTCCCGCGAAGTACGAGTTCACGACGACCGACAAGGACAAACTTCAGCGTGACGTGAAGATCAGCGCATCCGCCAGGGGATACCGGCCCGCGAGCTCGACCGTGAAGTTGTCCGATGCGGTGCGCGACAAAAAAGTGATTTTGAAGCTGAAACGCAGGTACAGGCCAAAATCGGTTTGGAAGGCAAAACCGAAACGACCGGCGTCGGAGCCGGGAGTGAGGCCAAAGAGACTATAGCCCGTTGAAACGGACACGAATGTGAAGGGGGAGGAATTGAACAAAATATACCGAATAGCCTTGGTCGTGATTGCCGTCCTGGTTCCGGGCCTGTTCGCGCCTCCATCATGGGCCGGACCCATCGAGCATCGGGCCGGCAAGCTGGAAAAGGCGGGGGAGGCCCTGTTCCAGGCGGGAAAGTACCTGGACGCCATCAAACAGTTCCAGGAGGTGGTCCGGCGATATGACAAGCCTGATGACGTAATCCGCACGGCGCGTTGGAACATTGCCCGCTGTTACGAGGAACTCGGGGATGATGAGGCCGCGCTGAAAGCGTTCGTTGATTTCGCCAAGTGGGCCAAAACGCCTGACGAGAAACAGGATGTGGCAGCCAAGCTGAAACAGGTGAGGTCGAGACTGGCTGCGAAGGTGCGGTTGATAGTGATGCCTGACGGAGCCGACGTGCGTATCGACGGGAATGTTGTCGGGAGGAAAGCACTCTCCGGCGCCATCGAGTTGGCGACTGGGCATCACGAGATAGTCGTGACTAAACCCGGGTTCCGACCGCTGGAAAAGACCTTGGAATTGAAATCCAGGGAAAATAAGGAAGTACGTCTCACGCTCGAAGAGATGCGGGGCGGAATCGATGTGAAAGCGAAGGGAGCAAAGGTCGGATTGGCCGTTGTCCGGGTGGACGGCCTGGAGAAGTATCGCGGCTCACTGCCCACGACCGTACAGGTCGCCGCTGGTCAAAGAAAGGTCGTGGTGACCGTCCCCGGTACTACGGATCGAGTGGAAAGGGTGGTGAACGTGCCGGACGGCGGCAATGCGACAGTGGTGTTGAAACTCCGACCAAGCCCTTCCTCCAAGCCACAGCCAGCCCTAATTGAGAAGAAGGAACCCGCAATAACCGGCCAGGTGGCGTTTTCCCTGGGTGAGGGATTCCTGCGAGAGGGTGGGACAACTAAGCGGACTCACGTGACTTTGGAAGCCCTGGGTGGAATGCGTTTTCGCGGCGCGCGCTGGTTGCAGGTGGAGCTGGCTCTGGCGATATCTGTAGAGTCCCCTGTGATGGTGCTGCTGCGTCCCGGCCTGCGCCTTTACACTGGTGATATTCCGATTTTCTTCCGCGTGGCGGCGCAGGTGATGGTCACGCCGTCTACATCCGGCGGCATCCTGCTTGGGGCCGGAGGAGAGATCCCCCTGGGCGGGGGGTGGAGCCTGCCTCTGGGAATCGACGTAAACCTGTGGCCCTCCGCGATCAGCGTGGTGCCGGTGGAGTTCCGGGCAGGTGTGGCGTATGCGTTCTGAGAGACGAGTGAAACAACTTGTAGTTATTGTGGGCCTGTCCTTGCTGATGGCCTGCGGATCCGCCGACGACCTGCGCTGGGCGTGGACCGGGAAGCAGGCGATTGTGATGGACGTTATCGATGCATCGGACCCTGGTCCCGAAGCATGCACGCCG
>JAADHL010000256.1 GCA_013151875.1 Deltaproteobacteria bacterium | reverse complement strand
TACACCAGTGTCGGGGTCATGTCGTCCGCGACGACCTCCACCTTGAACAGATCGAAGATCGCGTTCGAGTCCACGTCCAGAAACAGCGAAAACGACAGGTCGAAATTGCCGCCGACCGGAATCGAAACGCTGGGTGAAAGGGCCGATCCGGAAGCCACGCCCCCATTGTCATAGTTCACTCCGTTGCCGAAATAGAGCGCGCTGGGGGATGACTTGAACTGGGCGTCCGTGGTTTGCCATTTCACGTCGGTTCCGTCATCGACCACCGAGAACCCGCTGAGCACGCCAAGGTCGAAATCAAACAGCGCCAGCGTGTCCGGCTTGCAGCACCCGGGGCCCTCTACGGGACTGTACACGCATTTGTGGTCGATGCAGCCGTCGGCCGTGCAGGCGTCGCCGTCTTCGCATTCCGTCTGCGTGCTGCAGCAATCGGGCGGTGTGCCGATGACCTGGACCTCGCATTTGTTGTTGACGCACGCGCCCGTCTTGCACACGCCGTCAATACCGCAGTCGTAATCGCCCTGGCAGTTACGGCCGACATACTCGTCGCCGCAGGTGGGCGTCGCGTACTCGATCTTGACGTCGTCCACGTAGGGCCCCTCGTAGGCGTTGTCCACATTGTCCGAGGTGTCGAACCTGAATCGCAGCCAGATGTTCTTGCCCGCCCAGGGGGTCAGGTCTATGCCGACAGGAATGAACACCCCGCCGGTGGTGCCCTGAATGTTGTGCCCGGACCATACCTGGGTCACCGTTTCCGGGTCCACGCTTCCCACGTTCTCGACCACCTGAACCTCGAAAAAGTCGATTCCCAGGGGGTTGTAATATTTTGCCGGGTCCGTGTTGTCGAATTCGGTGGACAGATACAGGTTGAACGTCAGGAATGCGTATCCCGACTCCAGCATCACGACCTGGCTGGTGGCCTCGCCGAAGTTGAACGGGCCGTCGGTTTCGTAGGTGTGCGACACGGTATTTCCGTAGTACAGCGAGTACTGCGGGGACACGCTCTTATAAGTGGACACCTGCCATTTCACCTTGGCATTGCTCTGGTAGGAATACACGTTGAACCCGTCCAGCGAACCATCATCGAAATCGGCGTCCAGCTTCATGTACGTCTTGCAGCAGTCGGGGATTTCGGTGTAGACGCAAGCGCCGTCCACGCACGTAGCCTCTTCGCAATCCTTGGCGTCAAGACACTTCGAATCCACGTTTTCCGGGGTGCACATCGGCTCGACGCATGTCGGGATTTCCGGATAGCCGCAGTAACCGCTGTCACCGTCCCAGTACACCGAGCAGTTGTCGTCCGTGCATTCCTCCTGGTCACCAGCGCACTTGTCCCCCTTGTCGCACGTGGTCAGGCCGCACGAAGAAAACACCCTCACATTGTCGATGTACACGCCCTCGTATTCGTTGTTGTTGCCGTCCAGGGTGTCGAACTTGAACCTCAGCCTCACGCTCTTGCCCTTGAGTCCCTGCAGGCTGGTGGTCACGAACATGAAAACACCGTTCGTGGTCTTGCGCACATCCAGATTGGGAAACAGTTCCAGGTCCTGATCGCCGACCTCGGCCGTGACCGTCAACCTGTCCGGCTGGTTCGTGATTTCGATCCCGTCGATGAGGGGTTCCGTTTCCATCCAGACATAGAACTCGGCGACCAGGGTTCCATTGGTGTCCGGGAAGTCGATTTGCGGCGTCAACAGACTCAGCCGTACCACCTTGGAACCTCCCGGGCCCGTCTGCTGGCAGTCCTGGTCCAGCGGGCCGTTGAAGTAGGTGTGGCACTTGGGGTTGCCCGCGTACATGCTGTTGGCCCCGAACGCGTGCCTGTGGTCGGACACGCCCCAGGTCACGAAGTCGTCTTGGTTGGCGTCCTCCACGGTCCAGCCTTCCGGCATTCCGTTTTCAAAGCCTTCGTTGATAAAGACCTGGTCGCAACACTCCTTCCACTTCCAGCCGCATTCGCCGGTATCCGTGTCGCATGATGGGTCCTGGCAGGGGCCAAGGGTCACCTTGCCGATGCAGTGCTCGTCTTTTTCGCACTTTTCAGGCGGCTTTACGTCCTGGGCGTCGAAGACATCCCCAACGACGTCCTCGCCGCCCGGCACCTCACCCTGAACCTCGGCGGCGTCTTCGACATTATCGACGTAAATGATGTCAGGCATTTCCGGGATATCCAGCGGCGGATTGGAGTTGTCCTCCCCGCCTCCTCCGCCGCAGGCAAAGGCAAACAAGCCGAGCAGCGCGACAAAGCACCTCGAAACCACGGATAAACGGGTATTCATATCCTTCCCCCAGATAGCGAATGAATCACCAACAAAGCCTACCATACGGCAAACGATTTTTCCTATATTGATTTTACCGTTCAATGGCTCGTATCAGTACCAACACCATGGATCGATGTCGAATACACACTTGCCGTTGACGCAATAATCGTAGGTGCAAAAGTCGAAATCGTCGCAATCCCAGTCGGTGGAGCACTCGTCGCCGCTGCCCGGCGCCTGAAGTTCCCAGGCGCACATCCCGGCCGAACACGTGTCCTTGGTGAACGACAAAGCATCGTCGCAGTCGTCGTCAACGGCACATGTCACCGGAGAGCACGTGGATGTGACCGCCAGGTCGTCCACGTAGACTCCCTCGCCGTAGTTGACGGTGGAATCGACCGTGTCGAAGAAGAACACAAGTCTCCCGCCGCGCCCGGCGAACGCGCTCATGTTCACCTCGATTTTCACGAAGGTGGACTGCGCCAGATTGGAGTCCTTGGACCAGAGGACCCATTCATCATCCGTCTCTCGCCACGACACCGTCAACCTGTCGTAATTCGGGCTGGACTCCGTGTCCATGAAGACCTGAAACGTCAGCGCGGCCCCGAATCCGACAGGGATGTCGATCAAGGACGAAACCGCCGTGCCTTTATTGATCTGGCCGTTGTCGTAATCCTTGTTTGCCGGATTGCCGTAATACAGGGCGCCGGGCGGGCTCACGCTCTTGCCGTTGGTCACGATGGACCAGCCAACGCCTCCGACGGCGGGGTCGGTGGTGAATCCGGAGGGGCCGGCGTCGAATCCCGTGGAAAGGACATCCGGCCAGCAACACCCCGGGATGTTGGACACCTTGTGGGAGCAATCGCCCTGCTCGCACTTGTCCGTCGTGCAGGGATCCATGTCGTCGCAGTCGTCGTCCGAATGACAGCACAAATCCTGATACTCGCACTTACCGTCCACGCAGTCGGCCACCAGGCATGTCGCAGGCGACCCGCAATCCTCGACACTGTCGCAACAACCGGGCAGGTGAAGACACTGCCCCCCGTCTTCGGGACAGGAGTCCAGGGTGCATTCATCGCCGTCGTCGCAGTCCTCGTCCACGTGGCAGCAACCGGAGATCGGATCGAACTCACATCCCTTGCCGGACACCGGACACCAGTCCCACGTGCACGAATCCTCATCCGCGCAGTCCGAGTCCGTGACGCAGCATTCAGGTCTGTCCTGGTTCAGGCACGCCTCGCCGACGTCCGGGCACGTATCGTCCGTGCATGGATTGCCGTCGTCGCAGTCGCTCGACGCCGAGCAGCACCCGCTGCTGATTCGGATACCGTCCAGGTATACGCCCTCGTACGAGTTGATCCCACCATCGACCGAATCGAAAATGAAGGCAACGTCCACGGTGTCGCCCCTGAACGCGTCCAACGGTACCTCTATCGGGATGAACACGCCCTGCGAGGTGCCGCCCACGGAGTCGGAGTTGAAGACCTCCACCGCCTCATCGCCCGACCGCACCTCGACCACAAGGTAGTCGTAACCCTTGGTTTCCTCGGTGTCCATGAACATGAAAAACGACAGCATCGCGCCGGCGGCATTCGGGATTTCCATCCCCACGAAACGGGCCTCGGCGCCAACGTGCGCGCCGTTGCCGTAGGTCCACTCGCCCGGAATTCCAAAATACAGGGAAGACTGACCCCACAGGGCGCGATTCTGCGACACCGTCCATGTCACTCCCCCGCCGGTGAGGTCCTGGACCACGGGCGTGAAATTGAGCGGCGCCTCCTCGAAATCCTCTTCCATCGCCAGCGGCACCAGACGGTCCTGAGCCACACGGGTATTGCAAAAGAGGCAGTAGTGCGCCTCTGAGTGCTGCCCCTGCATGTAACACAGCGCGGCCGAGTCGCCCGCGGCATCCAGGCAATAACCGGCCAAAGGCTTGATCCTGCAGGTCCCCTCCACGCATGTCCCGTTTCCGCATACAGTCTTGCAATCCGTGTCCTGTTCGCAGGACAGGTCCACCGACAGGGGAAACTTGGCCAGGGTTTCCGGCTTTACGTCATGCACAGACTGGTCCGGCGATGCATCGGCGGCATCGATATCCGCCTTCGAAACGTCGTCAATCACGTCGGGGAGGTCCGCCTTCACGGCATCGATTTCGAACGAATCAACCGCGTCGGATTCGCCCGCGCCACCCCCGGATCCGCAGGCAGCGAAAAACATCGTCAACAACAGGCAACACGTCGTCTTCATCTTTCGAAAAACCCCTACAGCCCCTTGAGTCTTTTCAGTTCCTTACGAGCCTTGTCCACGAAGGGCGTCTCGTTCACATCCCCGGACGCGGCCCTGATGTAGTTCTCCCATGCGGCGACGGCATCATCCTTGAGCCCCTTGGCGCTGAGAGCGGCGGCGAGGTTGAAAAGGGCCGCACGGTAACCCTTTCTGATCGCGATTGCCTGCCTGTATGCCTGGATCTCGCTTTCCGCGTCCCCAAGGCGATGGAAGACAACGCCGCGGTTGTAGGCCGCCCGGTAGTATTTAGGGTCCACCTTCAGGGCATCCTCGTAGGCCGCCAGGGCCTTGCGCAGCACAGGCTCCCGACGTTCGCTGGACGTCTCTTTTTCCGCCTTGCGCATCAGTGTAATCCCGAGGTTGAACCGGCTGTCGGCCGAGCTGGGGGCCGCCTCGGCAGCCTTTGTGAACGCGCCCACCGCCCCATCCAGGTCCCCCTTGTCGAGCAGGATCACACCCAGATTGTTCCAGGCGTCGGCCGCGCCGGGGTCCAGTTTGACCGCCTTGCGCAACACTTCAATCGCCTTGTCCTTTTGGCCCAGGTCCCTGAACGCCAGCCCAAGGTTGTGCAGGGCGTTGACGTAATTGGGGTCCAGTTCGATGGCCTTCTGATAGGCCTGGACCTCCTTTGTGAAGCGGTGCTTCCGGCCGTAGGCGACCCCCAGATTATACCAGCCCTCCTTGGCCTCGGGCTTCATCTGAACGCCTTTCTCGAACGACTCGATTGCCTGGTCGACGCGGCCCGAGGCCAGTTGCTGAGCCCCCAGCCTGAAGAGGTCCACCGCCTTGACCTGGGCGCCCGCATTCCCCGGCGCAGCCGCCATCGCCACCGCCAGGACCACCGTCAGATATCGAAACATTCGCACTTTCCTCCAGACTTCAGAACCTTATTATAACGGCGCCGTTGCCGTCTTTTTCGATGCCGGCGTCCGAACCATCCGGTCTGGTCAGCAAAACCGCAGCAACGGTCCCGCCTACCACCACGGAGCCTATCAAGGTCCAGAACCACCACTGTTTCCACCACACGCCTTTCCGCGCCATCAGAGTCGCGGCGCCGCCCTCCTGCACGCCGGCCAGTTCCTCGTCCGCCGCAATGGCCCTGGACACCAGGGACTCGGCCGCGCCCCGCCCCAGGTAGGACCCAGCCCCGGATTCCGGCTCGGTTCCGCTCCAGATCCGCTGCATGGTAGCAAGATCCCACAGCGAAAGCCTGGCTGAAAATCCCGTGCCGCTGCGTCCGACCCTCACGATGAGCGCCATGTCGGACAGGAACAGGGCCTTGACGTCCTCAATGGCGCTCATGGCCTCCATGTCGCCCGACGCCAGGAGCTTGCGCATGGCCGTGTCGTAGAGAGGTTTCCGGCGGGCGGGTTTCAGCGTCCCCTGGTCCGCCGTTACGGCAGCCGAGCCGCCGGCGGGCACGTCCAGGGCTATCGACTTTCGGATGAATCCCGTTTTGCGGAGTTCGACCCAGTGGGGTCCAGCGGCTACCTCCGGTTCATCAACGGGCGTAACTCCAACGAACGACTGGTCCACATAGACCTCGGCCCCGGCCGGGCGACTGTCCACCATCAAGGCGCCGGTCACGTCGGCCCCAGCCAGCACTGACGCCTCATCAAAGGCATCCGCGACCTCCGGCAAAGCCGAATAGTCGGACGGATCCGCGTCGGGCCTGATTCTGAGCGCCGCGCGAAAGGACCTGACGGCCTCTTCATGCCGGCCCAAACCCGCTTCCGAGGCGCCCAGATACATCAGGGAATCGGCAAGGGGGCCACCGTATGGCAGATAGGCGAATCCATCGGAATACGCATCGACCGAACGACTGAAATGGTCCCTGGCCAGGGAAAGCCGCATCGCCAGGAATGCCTTCATGCCCTTTTCGGCCTCGGCGCGCCCCTCCTCCACCCTTTCCAGCCCCTTGCCCATTCCGGCTTCCAGGCTGTCGGTTACGTCCACAGCCGTGTAACATCGATATTTCGAAATGGCCCCGGACACCGAATGTCCGAACTCCGACACCTCGCGGGACGCCGGACCGACAATCATTACGACCACGCTGCGCGCCCTGCATGCGCGCCCGACCGCCTCGATGGCTGCTTCGTCCCCTGCCGCGGCCGACGGGGCCCATGACAGGGTAATCGACATCGCCAGCATGGAAGCGATCATCCTGGTCGTGGCGGTTACGCGTAGAGTCATGCCGCGTTTCTAGCACAACGGGGGCGTGACGGCCAATGGTCGGAAAGCGCCGGGCTTGCAACGCGGACCCAATGCGGCCCTTTCGGCAGCGCCGGTTCGGCCATGCATCCCCGCCTGAGATCCCGCCCCCTTGCGCCAAGCGACAAGTATGCACATTCTGTTCCAGTCTCGATGGAGGAAAAAATGAGGCTGGATCAGTTCACGACAAAGGCGCGCGAGGCAATCGAAGCGGCCGCGACGTTCGCGCGGGAAAGCGGCAACCCCGAGGTGACCCCGGAGCATCTTCTGAAGGCGATCCTTCAGGACCAGGGCGGCGTGGTCCCCAATGTGCTCAAAAAGATGGAGGCGGATCCCAGGATCCTACTGGACGCGACGGACACGGCCCTCGCGGGTCTTCCAAGGGCCCAGGGCGGCAACACCGTGCCGGGGCGGGCATTCATGGACCTTCTGCCTCTTGCCGAAAAGGAGGCCCGCGCCTTCAAGGACGACTACGTCAGTACCGAGCATATCTTCCTGGCGATGCTGGGTTCGAAGGACGGGGCGGCGGCGCGCATCCTGAAAGAGGCCGGCGTGGCCCGCGACCGTTTTCTGATCGCGCTCAAGGACGTGCGCGGCGGAGTGCGCATCACCGACCAGGACGCGGAAGAACGCTATCAATCGCTGGAAAAATATTCCATCGACCTGACCGCGGGCGCCCGCCAGGGCCGCCTTGACCCCGTCATCGGCCGGGACGAAGAGGTCCGCAGGGTCATCCAGGTGCTGTCGAGACGTCAAAAGAACAACCCGGTGCTCATCGGCGAGGCCGGAGTGGGCAAGACGGCGATAGTAGAGGGTCTGGCCCAGCGCATCGTGAAGGGAGACGTGCCGGAGACCCTGCGCGACAAGCGCGTGGTCGCCCTGGACCTGGGTTCACTGGTCGCGGGCACCAAATACCGGGGCGAGTTCGAGGACCGGCTCAAGGCGGTGCTCAAGGAGATCGAGCGCTCGGACGGCGAGATCATCCTGTTCATCGACGAACTGCATACGATGGTGGGCGCTGGGGGCGCGGAAGGGGCCATGGACGCAGGCAACATGCTGAAGCCGGCCCTGGCGCGCGGCCTCCTGCACTGCGTTGGCGCCACCACGCTGAAGGAATACCGCGGGTCCATTGAAAAAGACGCTGCCCTGGAACGCAGGTTCCAGCCGGTGTTCGTGGGCGAGCCCAGCGTGGAGGACACCATCTCGATCCTGCGGGGCCTGCGCGAAAGATACGAAATCCATCATGGCGTCCAAATCAGGGACGCGGCCCTGGTGGCCGCGGCCACCCTGTCGAAACGCTACATCACGGACCGCAACCTCCCCGACAAGGCCATCGACCTGATCGATGAAGCGGCCAGCCGCCTGCGCATGGAGATCGACTCGGTGCCCTCCGACGTGGACGACGTACAGCGCCGCATCGCGCAGCTCGAGATCGAACGACAGGCCCTGTCCAGGGAGAAAGGCAAAGGGGCGGCTGAAAGGCTCAAGGCCTGCGAATCCGAGATCGCGAACCTTAACGAGGAGGCGGCGGCGCTGAGGGCGCACTGGCAGGCCGAAAAAGACGTGCTGTCCTCCATCCGCTCGTTGAAGGAGGAACTGGAGACGCTGCGTCACGAAGAAGAGATGGCCGAGCAGCGCCAGGACTGGGAGGCCGCGGCGCGCCTCAAGCACGGCAGGGTGCCCGAGATCGGGCAGGAGATTGAGCGGCTGACTGCAAAGCTGGCCGAGGTCCAGAAGGACCGCAAAATGCTCAAGGAAGAAGTGGATGAGGAGGACGTGGCCAGGGTCGTCTCTACCTGGACCGGGATCCCGGTGGCCAGGATGCTGGAGGGCGAGCAGGCCAGGCTGAGGCGGATGGAAGAGGAACTGGGCGCCAGGGTCGTGCACCAGGAAGAGGCCATAGAGGCGGTGGCGAACGCGGTGCGCAGGTCGCGCGCCGGGCTGTCGGACGAGTCCCAGCCGATCGGCACCTTCCTGTTCCTGGGCCCGACCGGCGTGGGCAAGACCGAACTGGTCCGCGCCCTGGCCGGGTTCCTGTTCGACGACGAAGAGGCCATGGTCCGCATCGACATGAGCGAATACATGGAGAAACACTCTGTGTCGAGGCTGATCGGCGCTCCTCCGGGGTACGTGGGTCACGACGAAGGCGGACAGCTTACCGAGGCGGTCAGACGTCGGCCGTATTGCGTCGTCCTGCTGGACGAGATCGAAAAGGCCCATCCTGACGTCTTCAATGTCCTGCTGCAGGTGATGGACGATGGGCGCATGACCGATGGGCTGGGTCGCACCGTCGATTTCAAGAACTCCATCATCGTGATGACGTCCAACGTCGGCAGCCAGTTCATCAGCGAGTTCGCTGCCCGGGGCGAGGCCGACGACCAGGCGAGACGAGCGCTCAGGGAAAGGGTCATGGACGAACTCAAGGGCGCTTTCAGGCCCGAGTTCCTGAACCGGGTGGACGAGACAATCCTGTTCAACAACCTTACCCAGGAGGACCTCGGACGCATCGTGGACATCCAGATGGAGAGGGTGCGCGCGCGGCTTGCCGACCGGCACATCACGCTGGACATGAGCGACGCCGCCAGATCCTACCTGGCCCGCGAGGGCTACGACCCGGCATACGGGGCCAGGCCGCTGCGCAGGGTGATCGAGAAACGCCTCCTGAACCCCTTGGCCGAGGCCATTCTGGAGGGCCGCTTCGGTGAGGGCTCCGAAATCAAGGTCGATGCCGGCCCGGACGGACTGGTGTTTGAGTAGACGCCTGGCGCGCCTTGAACCAACGCGGGGCTGACGCTTTCCTTTCACCCTCTTTCGTTCTTCCTCTATACTGCACCCCATGAAAATTCGGGGCAACGACATTCTGCGGCGCTGGGTGGACCTGTCCATCAGCCATCCATGGCGAATCATCGGAATCGCCACGCTGATTTTCTGGGCGTCGGTGCTTTCCGCGATGCAATTGGACTTGAAAAGCAACTTCGTGGAGTTGCTTCCCACGGATTCGCCGGCGGTCAAGAACCTCGAACACATGAAAAAACGGGTCGCGTCATTTCGGACCCTGACCGTGACCGTTGAGGCCTCCGACCTCGATGCATCGATGAAATTCGCGGACGACCTGGTCAAACGTCTGCGGCGCTTCCCGAAGGACCAGATTCGGTACATTGACTACAATCTCAAAGAGTTGACCGATTTCTACGAAAGAAACAAATGGCTTTACGCAAGCCTCCAGGACCTGGAGGACTTTCGGGACCGGTTGAAAAAGAGGATCCATGAAGAGACCCAGGCCAGTGTAATAGAGTCCCTGGACGAAGAAGAACCGCAAAAAACCGATCTCCGGCTCGATGAACTGAAGCGGAAATACGAAAAAAAGACCAAGGAACAGGAACGGTATCCCAAAGGATACTACGTCACCCCGGATCGGACCCTCCTTGCCATTTTCCTGCGGCCGCCGTCAACGATCAGTTCCTATGAGGCGTCGAGTGAACTGGTCAATGCAGTCAAAGCCGAGGTTCGGACCCTGAATCCCAGCCGATACGCCCCGGACATGAAGATCGGATACACGGGCGAGGTGGAAACCGGAATCGAGGAACGCGACGCGCTCGCCTCGGACATGCGGTTCATCGGGGTCCTTGCGCTGGTCCTGATCCTGGGCGTGATCGTTGTCTACTACCGAAGCCTGCGATCCGTTCTGCTGATAGGTATGCCCATGCTCCTGGGCCTGGCCGTGGCCTTTGCGGTGGCCTACTGGAGCATCGGCTACCTGAACTCCGCCACCGCGTTTCTTACGTCCATCGTGGCGGGCAACGGCATCAACTTCATGATCATGATGGCGGCCCGTTTTTATGAAGAGGTCCGCGAACGCGGTCCGGACAGCCTGGACACGTCCCTGCATATCGCCGTAAGCGGATCATTCAGGGGCACCCTGGTCGCCGCGGCCGCCGCGTCCATCGCCTACGGGTCCCTGGTGTTCGCTGGATTCCGTGGCTTTCGGCAGTTCGGAATCATCGGCGGCGTGGGCATGATGGCCTGCTGGTTGTCCTCGTTCGCAGTGGGCCCGGCCCTCATCACCGTGATCCATAGGTTCCGCCCGCTCGGAACCCGAAAGATCGGAAAACGGCACCCTATATCCACCGCCGCAGGGGACCTGGTGGTCCGTCATTCCCGGTGGATCCTTTTGTCGGCGCTGGTCCTGTCTGCGGCCTCGGTCCTCCCCATCATCCCGTACTCGTTCGACCCCTTCGAGTACGACTTCCACAAGTTGCGAAATCGCGAGGGGGCCGAACGGGGTTCCGCCCGGCTGTCCCACCGCGTGGACACCATGTTCGACCTCCCTCCATCGCCAACGCCCATCCTCGCGAACTCCCTGGACGAGGTCCCGCGTATTGAAAAAACCATACGGGAGGCCCGCGACTCGCGCTATCTGATCGGCGACGTCAAGACCCTGCTCAATTTCCTGCCCAAGTCACAGAAGGAAAAACTCGAGGTGCTGGGCGAGATCCGCGATCTGGTCGACCGGAAACTCGACTTCCTGGACGCGAAGGACCGAAAGACCGTACTGGAATACCGGCCGCCGGACGACCTGCGCGCCTTGACCGTGGACGACGCGCCCGAGGTCGTGGCCCGTCCATTCACCGAGGTGGACGGAACCAGGGGGCGCATCATCTATGCATACTCCAAACCCGGCGAGAGTCTGCTGGACGGACGATACCTGCTGAAATTTTCGGCCTTTCTGAGGGGATTGCGGGTGGACGGCAAGCCATTGCTGGCCGTCGGTCAGGCCATGGTGTTCGCGGACATGCTGGCCGCCATCGTGCACGACGGCGTGGTGGTGTCCGTCGCCGCCATGGTGGGAGTCCTGTTGCTGTTGATCGTGGCCTTCAGGAGACCTCGGGCCATACTGATAGTGCTGTCTTCCGTGGGCCTGGGGTCTTTGTGGATGCTGGGAGCGGCGGCCCTGTTCGACATGAAATTGAATTTCCTGAATTTCGTGGTAATCCCCATTACCCTTGGCATCGGGGTGGATTACGGCGCCAATATCTACGCCAGATATCGACAGGAAGGGGCGGGACGTATCCGCGACGTGATCCAGTCCACCGGAGGCGCCGTGGTGGCCACTTCAATGACCACCATCATCGGGTACGCGACGCTCATCACCTCCACCAACATGGCGCTGCAGAGTTTCGGCATCCTGGCGGACATCGGGGAATTCACATGTCTGGCCGCGGCCGAACTGGTCATGACCGCCCTCATCGTGCGGACGTCGGCCACGCACAACTAAAGTGGTATCATCCCGATTGGCTGTTGTTCTGGAAGGGAAAACATAAATATGAAGCCATTTGATCGAGGCATTTTCATCCTCTTTGACGGCGCGCGTCCCGATGTATTCCAGGAAATGCTGGACGCCGGACTGTTGCCGAACCTGCTGAAGCACCTGCTGCCGGAGGGAAAGCTCCGTACCGCCGTGGCCGCGTACCCAACCGTGTCGGGGCCGGCGCACCTGGCCTTTATGACGGGGTGCCACCCGGGCACGCTGAATGTGCCGGGCATCTACTGGTTCGACCGCCAGGCATACGGTCGAAGTCGGTTGGGCATCGGCGGGTTCAGGACCTACCTTGGCCCCTTCAAGATCGAAAAGATGAACTCGGACGTGGCCCCTGACACCCCGACCCTGGCGGACGTATGGCCGGACGCGGCGATCGTATTCGGATGGTACACGAGGGGTCTGCCCGGGAGTGCGTTGCTGACACGCTGGACCAAGGCGGCGTCTTTTGTCAGGGGGCTCATCACCAAGGACTGGCTTCAATGCGACCGCGACGCAGAGGTCAAGCTCGATCTGGCGGTGGAATCCGGCGCCTCGATGATCTTTGCAGTGTTCCCCTCCGCCGACGAAATGGGCCACCTGTTCGGTCCCACCAGCAAAGAGGTTCGGGACGCCTACCTCAACCTGGACCGCATGGTGGGAAAACTGTTCGACCGACTCTCCCGGCGAGGCGAGGCGGATCGCACGGTGGTGATGGTTGCGAGCGATCATGGACAAAGCCGCACGCACACCCATTTCCCGCTGGATCGCTTTATTTCATCACGTCTGGGGCCGACGATGATCTACAAACGTTTCATCACGCCCCTGACCGGGATCGAAAACGTGGTCTTTCCCTCCGGAAACGGCATGGCAAACGTCCATTTCAAGGGCCGCGGCTGGACCGAAGGGCGACCGGACCTCGGCGAGGCCAGGTACCAGGACCTGATCAAAGACCTGATCAAGGAGGATGCGATCGACAGTCTGGCTTGGCGTGATGCCGATGGTTGGATTGTCGTCCTGGGGAAGCAGGGACGCGCCAGACTCCGCGAGGATAGGGGGAAGGACGGGAAAGGATTCATCGAGTACGAGGCCCTGGAAGGCGAGCCTTTCGGATACGCGGACCTAGGTGGGCGCATGTCATTTGAAGAGGTGCTTCGGGCCACGTTCGACACGGATTACCCCGACGCGCCGGTTTCGCTGGCCACGTTGATGCGTTCCCCGCGATCTGGCGACCTGATCGTCAACGCCACTCTAGGCTACGACCTGCGGGACTGGTGGGAGTATCAGGAGGCGGCAGGGTCTCACGGCGCGCTCCACCGGGAACACGCCCAGGTCACCGTACTGACCAACGTCCCGTTGGCCGAGGGACCGATGCGGACGGTGGACGTCTATCCGACCCTTGCGGCGTTGATGGGGCGTCCCGTTCCCGCCGGCGTTGAAGGCTCCAGCCGGGCGTAGAGTTTTTCGTTCAGTCGGCTGGGGTGGAGTGTCCGGCCTTTTTCCCGTGCATCACGAACAGCCCCAGTATCAGGCCTACCGCCACGGTAAGAAGCATCCGCATGCGCCTGATGACCTCCATTGAAAACCCTGCGAGGGGATCCAGTTTCAAAAGGTCGAACAGCAAGGTCAGTCCACCCTCGGTAATGCCCACACGTCCCGGAACAATCGAGAGCATCCAGTTGATCAACTGCGTGGTCGTCTGGGAAACGAACGCAAGTATCAGCAGGAAAAAGGCGCTCTTTTCAGAAGGCATCAGGACCGCCAACAGCATCCACACCTCCAGGATGTCGATCAGTCTGGCGACAATCATCCACAACGCGGCCTTTCTG
>JAADHL010000364.1 GCA_013151875.1 Deltaproteobacteria bacterium | reverse complement strand
CCTGTCAATTGGAGCAGGTAATAATGCATCGTCAGTATTCTGGCGAGGAGTGTAGCGTCCACTTCGCAAGGTTGATTATTTTCTGAGTTAACTGGTTTACCGGTCCGTCCTCGAAAGGGTTTTGGTAGCCCGGTATAGAGGACGCAGGTCATCAATCCGGCTGCGGAACCTGGAAACCGTAGTGCACGTCCTCCTGATCCGGTTCGGGGAAGTCCGAAAATTCCGGCGCCGGGACCAGTGGGGCGTCGCTGGGCAGCCACATGGTTTGCCATCCCAGGCCGTACTTGCCCAGGTATTCGATGCACACGTTGCTGTTTTCGGCCCTCTGGGTGATCCTCACCAGACGTCCGGCCGGGGTCCTGTAGAAGCTCCCCTGTTCACAGTCCATGGCCTGTAGGGTCCGGGCCTGCATGGAATGGGTCATCGCTGCCATTTGCGCCACCTCCTTGATGTCTCCGGACAGATCCTAAGTCGGACCCTTCCTGGACGCCAAGAAGACTGCATGGCCGCGTCGATGATTGTCAGCATAATTGCATGGGGCTTTACCCCCCTTCACGGATTGCCCACGGGCGCCGGTTCGGGTGCAGGACCTGGGTTTTCAGGAGCCTTGGATGGAGGATGTCCGGCCTCGTCGGGCGGCGGCGGGGGAGGCGGCGCGGCCATCTGAGTGCACATTTCCACCAAATGGGGGTCCTTCACCTTCTTGCACAAGGACACATCATGCCTTGCCATGGCCACCCGCGAGTAGTAGTTGTCCTTGCACCAGGACCTCTTTTCCGCGTTCGCCACCTTCTGACACAGTTTCACGTCATCGGCCCCAACCGCCTTATACAGGTAGGCCTCCGCCTTGCATTGCGCCGACATCGCGGGGTCGGAAACCTTGTCGCACAGTTCCGGCTTCTCCCGGGCCGGTATCCTGGCTGCCTCCATCTCGCATATGGCCCGGTTCCGCACATCCTTTACGCCCTTGCACAATGTGGGATCGCCCTTCTCTCTTGCCATCATCTCGAGCACGGATGATACGCACCTGTCCTTGTCCTTCAGCGAATCGCACAGCCGCGGATTCTTGTCCTTCATGGCCTGGTTGACCAGCACCTGATAACGGCAGTTTTCGCGCTCTGCGTCCCCTTCAAGACCCTTGCACGCGCCTTCGTCCGCTGAATCCCGAGCCTTCCTCGTCACCAGCATGGATCGACAGCTCCGCTTCTGTTCGGCCCTGGATATCTTCAGACATAGTTCCGGATCGCCCGCTTTCATTGCCGCGGAATAATAGACGCTGTCCGTGCACCTGGTTCGGGCCCCTTCATTATCGATCCCGGAACAGATCTCGGGCTTCATCGCCGTACTGGCGGCACGGCTGAACACCCTGGCGGCACAATCGTCCAGCGCGCGCACAGCGCACCTTTGATACAGGGTAAATGTCTCGTCCCCGAGTCCAGCTACCGTCCCTGCCGTCTTTCTGACACCGGCCACGAGTTTGTCAACGGACGCAGCATCTCCGGGCGCCTCGGCCTCAGGCGCTGCCGCCTTGTCACCAGGGACGGCCGCGGCGGGTTTCACGGCCTTCTGAGAATTCGCAGCCTTTTGGGCCTTGGGATTCGGGGCCGGCGCCACGTCCGGTTTCTTGCAACCCATCACGGACGTCATGGCTATCACCAACGCGACAACAATCCTCGGGTTCATGTCTTCCTCCTGGTTTTCCCAAAGTAGGAACGTGTCTGTACAACACCATATTCCAAGGTTCGTGTACGATGTCAATTCTATCTTCACATTCAGTCTTCGCGTTCCAGCCGTTCACGCGTGCTATTCTTGGCGGGTGGGATTCGACATCACCAGAGCAATCTCCGAGACGTTCGGAAACCGCGCCACATTGCTGGACCGTATCCTGTCCTATCTGTATTTCGCGGATGTACGGGTCATAGAGCAGTCGACCTCGGATGAATACGGAAGCGGCGTCTCGATCCTGGGTTCGAAGGGAAACGGGGATCCCGAGGCTGGACTCCTGCTGGCCTGCCCCCTGCCGACCCTGCCTTACCTGTCCCGCGACGCGGCCGAGGTCGTGAAAGAGGGGGGACACGAACTCGATCTGGCCAGATACGTGGACATCATGGCCAAGACATGGGCCTTGTCCGAACTGGACGCGGACTCCATGAACGGACCGGTTGCCCTGTTGGCTTACAGGCCCGATCCACTGGCCCTGAGCCTGAGACGCATGGCTGAGGAGGGCAGGTGCGGGGCAAGCAGCGCACTGGTATTCGCGCCCATCGGCATCGAGGCGCGACCTGCCTCCTGCGGCCTGGCCATCTGTGCCGTCAACCTGAGCGACAGCACACTTTGCAGGCCCAAAAAACCCCGGTAAAGGACGTCGTCGCGGTGCGCATCGCTGGTTCGCCCCAACGGGTCTGGAAGGACGTCATCGACCTCTCACGGCGCGAAATCGCGGAACCCCTGGATCTCCTGTCGGCTATCGGTTCAGACGGCTTCTCGCCCGCCTTTCAGGACATGGTGATGGGCCTGATGCAGGCGCCCGCGGACCTGCCTGAAGGATGGGTGGTGCAGGACCCTGCCAGGTCATCGGTGCGCATCGGGACATGGTCCCGGACCCTGGCCGCGGCGGTCGAAATCACTGACGACCTGGCTCGCGAGGTCTCCGGAATCTGGATTGATGCCGGGTTGATTCCACCACCGGACCCCGTGCGGGTCTTGATTCTGGAAGGCACGGCCGACCACGCAACGATTACCTGCCAGGCATTCCTTCCGGCCGGCCCCGAGCAGACCGATGATGCCGCGTCCCTGCGTTTGGTCCAGGCCATGAACCCGCCTCATACCCTGAACCGACCGATCGGCATCGAGGGGCACGTCATAGACATATTTCATCCCAGGATTTCAGGGACCGAGTCCGACACCTCCACGATTCCGGCCTCTGGGGCCGCGACGTGGATAAACGCCTCCATACCGGACTGCCGCCTGATGGGTCCCTTGGAATCGGATGTGGCCAGTGACCCCGAGGCCTGCGCCAGAGGCCTGGGCGAGGCGTATCTTTCGGTCATCAGGGAATTGATGAAAGGAGGTTGATCCGAGGTGGTGACCTTTGGAATCGAAAGAGTGTTCAGGGAAGACATCGACCTCGTCAAGGGCCGCAGCTACGCCTTGATATGCCATTCCGCTTCCGTGGACCGCGAGGGCCGCTACGTCTTTGAAAGGCTGTGCGCCGCGGCCTCCACGCGTCCGCGCGCCATATGGGTGCCCGAGCACGGCCTTTTCGGTGAACAGGCCTACATGGAGCCGGTTCCCGACTCGGTCGATACCCGGCTTTCAGTGCCGATCCGCAGTCTTTACGGTGACGGCCCGGATTCCCTGGCCCCATCCCGGGAGGCCCTGAACGGCGTTGACATGGTGCTTTTCGACCTTCAAGAC
>JAADHL010000342.1:2437-4802 GCA_013151875.1 Deltaproteobacteria bacterium | reverse complement strand
CGGTCTCACCGCCCAGCCCCGTCAATCCGGCCGCATCGGTCCGGTTCTCGAATCCACCCGAACCGTCGTTGCGCCACAGTGCGCCTCCGGACAGGATGTCGTCGTCGCCGTCATCGTCATAATCCCCGAACGCGACATGCCCGCCCAGATTGGGGCCATCGGCCGGCCGCATGAAGCGATGCTGATCCAGCACTTCCGACGCCTCTATCTCGGCTCTGACCAACCAGACCATGGGCTTGTCCTGCTGGTCCGTGAAAACGGATATGGTGGAGAAACAACCCATCTGGTCCCCGGGCACGTCCGCAATGAGCCCGCCGTACGAGCCGTAGTCCCCAGGCTCCGTATCGCGGGGTACGGCCAGACCGACGCGGGCCGCCCCCTCCTGCCTGAAGATCACGAAGAATTCGTCATACCCTCCGACCTCGTGCCCCACGCCGGACACATCGAACACCCTCCACCCCGGATCCGCGCCCACCTCCATGCGGAAGGCCGGGCCCACGGGGTACTGATCGTCGCCCGTATCCTCGTCCAGGCAGGGGTGATGCCCGCCTGGAAAGCCGGTGGACAGGCGCATTTCGACTGCATTCGCACCATTTTCGGAACCCGACGTGTACACGAAGAGCCGCTTGACTTTGCCCGGATGCGGCATCCGGAAACGGACCCATGGCCTGAAGTGATAGACCAGCCCTTCAATGGTCTGGGTGTAATCAGCCTGCGACGGATAGTTGATCGGAAGCAGGCCGTTCCACTGGTCATTGGACAAAATGAACCCGTCGGGTCCCTGGGCCAGGGTCTCCTGGACGGTCTTTTCGGGCAGGTCGATCAGCTCCGGCAGGCCCGCGTCCGTCTGATCGCCATCCAGCACGTCCTCGACGACATCAGTGGTCCCGACATCAGGCTTTTCCAGGTCGCCTCCTTCCAGAGCCGTGTCGGACAACTCATGGGCCAGGTCCTTTGTGAGGTCAACAGACCCGCTGTCACCGGAGTCCACCGTTTCCCATGAGTCAACCGTTTCGGGGAACCATGCATCCGATTTCCCCGATTCGTCACCTCCCCCACCGCACGCGATCCAAGCGGATATGATGAAAGCGCAAGACATTTTTCGGATCATCTCATTCTCCTATGGTCCAAAGATTCTACAACACTCAATTTACCAGTTGAACACTGCGGCCGGGACCGCTTATGATGCCCCGTCCTCTTTCGGAAAAAAGACATGCATCGGTTATCCAAGGCTGCTTTCACCCTGTTTGCCCTGACGATGTTCGCCGCCTCGTGCGGAGGCGAGTTGGGGACGTCTCTGGACGCCACCGACAATGGAACGTCATTGGACGCGGCCGGGGACGCGTGCACGCCGGACTGCGCCGAACGGGAGTGCGGCGATGACGGGTGCGGCGGTTCATGCGGCTCATGCGCCGTGGGGTGCTCCTGCAGTTCCACGGGCGTCTGCACGGACTGCATCGAACCCATCGACATAGATGTCAAGAAGGGCTGCAATCCCCTTTCCACCAGCGACATGTGCATCCTGCCTTACCCCAGCTTTTTCTATGAGGATGAGGACACGGCGAGCCCCACCGGGGTCAGGGTCCACTACCCGGAGGACGCCATCCCCATTCCGGACGGCGTACCCGGATTCAACATGGACCCAACAAACGCGGCGGACGGCGTTTCACCAGCGGGCCCCATCCTGGTCCATTTCGGCAAGGATGTCGCGCCCGGAAACCTGAACACTATCCATGAACTGGGAAAGTCTCTCGCATCCTCGAACCCTATCGCAATCATCGACATGGAAACCGGAAAGCGGGTGGTGTTCATGTCCGAGATGGACATGAATCGCAGGGACGACTACCCGGGACGGTACGCCCTCATCATAAGGCCAATGGAGCCCATGACCATGGGACACAGGCACGTGGCGGTGCTGACCAGGGACCTGACCGACGCGGACGGTATTCCGCTGGAATCGCCGCCGGCGTTCGCCGCCCTCAGGGACGAAATCCCCACGACCAACACCGAAATCGAGGCCGTGCGCAATCACTTCGAGGGGCTCTTCGGCTTCCTGAAGGACCACGGCTACGCCCGGGACGACCTCCTGCTGGCGTGGGATTTCAGCGTTGCCAGCAGCGACTTCCTGCTGGGTTCCATCCTGTCCATGCGCGAAAAGGCCCTGGCGGAAATGAAGGGCAAGGGCCTGGCCTACACCATCACCAAGGTCGAGGACGACCCCAACGAGAACCTGGCTAAACTGGTGGAGGGCGACTTCGAAGTGCCCACGTTCTTGCGGGCGGACAACACCTTTGACTACGACGCGGACCACCACCCTGTCAGGCAGGCTGAAAACCTGTCATTCCACTTCACCATGATCATCCCC
>JAADHL010000342.1:1712-2421 GCA_013151875.1 Deltaproteobacteria bacterium | reverse complement strand
AGGGCCTCTGCCGCTGGTGATTTTCGGACACGGCATATTCGGCACGGGTCGGGACTACCTGGCCGGCGGGCTGGGCAAGAGCTTCGTCCAACCATTGGCCCAGAAGGAAGGCTCGATCCTGATCGCCACCGATTGGATCGGACTGTCCGGGGGCGACCAGCAGTTGATCATCAACGAAGTGCTGCCGGACTTGAATCGCATCGGCATCGTTACGGACCGCCTCCAGCAGTCCCTGATCAACAACATGACCCTGACCGAACTGGCACTGGGCCAACTGGCCGACGACCCGCAGGTCAAAGTGGGTGATGGGGCACTGATCGATAACCAGAAAGTCTATTATTATGGGGTAAGCCTGGGCGGCATACAGGGCACGTCGTTCGTGGCGGTGTCCAATCGGATCACAAGGGGCGTGCTGGCGGTGCCGGGCTCGGTCTGGCTGAACATGATACCCCGATCCACGGTATGGCCACCGATCAAGGCCGTAATGGACAACATCTACCCGGACCCGCTCATGCAGCAGATGGGCATCGCCTTCATTCAGACCTGGTTCGACCACTCGGACCCGATCAACCTGACGTACCTGCTTTTCGACGAACCCCCGCCGGACGCGCCTGAAAACCGCACGGTGGTCTTTCAGGAATCAATAGGCGACTCGCAGGTACCCAACATGTGCACCGAAATGCTGGCGCGCGCGCGACATATCGGCCTG
>JAADHL010000342.1:0-1694 GCA_013151875.1 Deltaproteobacteria bacterium | reverse complement strand
CCTGGACAAGGTCACTTCGCCCACCACCAGATCCGTGCTGGTTCAATACCGCCTGGACAACTGGGACAATCCCGCCCCGCCCGAGGTCAACGTGCCACCTACCAAGGACAACGGCGTGCACACGGACATGGCCTTTCTGCCCGCCACGATGGAACAGGTATCCCACTTCCTGGAGACCGGAGAGGTGGTCCAGTTCTGCGACGGACCCTGCGATCCCGACTGACACGGGCAGCCCTTGACATTCCGAAAGCCGACATTATTCTTTCGTTGTCGTTTGACGTTAATGTCAATTGAGCGACTTGGAGATTGAATGAAACAGGATGAAATGGCCCTGCTGGCCCGTGCAATCGGCCACCCGCTGAGGATCAGGGTGCTGGAGGCGCTTCGCGGCGGCCCAGCGCTGGTGCAGGACATGGTGAGGCGGCTGCGTGCTGAACCCACGGTCCTGTCAAAGCATCTGGCGGTGCTGCGCGATGCGGGCCTGATCGAATGCGAGGCCGAATGGCGTTGCCGCAGATACCGGCTGTTGAACCCGGAATGGATCGGGGATTTGCTGGCTGCCCTCGACAGGGGTGTGCATGCGACAAAAGGCAAGGCTACGGAAATAGGAGGATACGCATGAGCCTGATAGCCGTCCGCAGTGAAGAGGAGTTCGACAGGGTCGTTGCGCCAAGCAAGGATCCCGTGGTGGTGGGTTTCTTTGGGTCGTTTTCCACGGCGTCGAAAAGGGCGGAGACGACCTTCAGGGAATTCAGCAGGGAAAACCCTCAGCAACCCGTCATGTTGGTTGATGTGGGTCGGATCAAGGGCATCCACAAACGCTTCGGCGTGAGCAGCGTGCCCACGGTCATCAGCGTGACCGGCAGCGGCGAAGTCGTTCAGAAGGTGATCGGGGAACAGGACGCGTCCTACTACGAGCGCGCCTTCCTGGATCACGCCCAGGTAATGCGGCGTGACGGCGAAGATGGCCCCAGGTTTCCGCCGATCACGGTCTATGTCAGCGACACATGTTCGTGGTGTACGCGGGTCAAGGCGTACCTGCGCAAGCAAAGGGTGCCTTTTCATGAGGTCAACGTGTCCCGCGACCCATCCGCTGCCAGCGCCCTTACCGCAAAGACCGGTCAGATGGGAGTGCCTCAACTGGATATCGGAGGCAAGTACGTGGTTGGGTTCGACAAGGCCAGGATTGACGACCTCCTGGGGCTTTCGCCCGGTGGTCAGGCCTGAAATACATATAAAGGAGATGCGACATGGAAAACCTACCGATTCAACCGTTGCAGGACTACGTACTGGTAGAGCCCGTGGAAGCCGAGGACGTTACCCCTGGAGGGATCATCGTTCCCGACACGGCAAAGGAAAAACCGGCTGAGGGCATGGTCGTGGGCAAGGCTGCCGACTCCACCGATGACGTAATTATCGGGGACCGGGTCGTTTATCAGAAGTTCTCGGGCCATGAAATCAAGATCCAGGGCAGGACCATGCGCCTCGTGCCGTCCGGCGACCTCCTGGCCAAGTACGTCCAGACCGACGCAATCCCCGAATAGTCCGGACAATTCAAAAGACAAACGCCCCCGCGCGGACTCCGTCGGTGCTATCATCCTGGGGCCATGAAGGACGTGCTTACAATGGTGCTGGCGGGTGGGCGCGTGGACTCGATGGGGGTCCTGACGGGGCATAGGAGCATGGCGGCCGTC
>JAADHL010000106.1 GCA_013151875.1 Deltaproteobacteria bacterium | reverse complement strand
GATTGCGGGCGTCGTTTTCGTGAATCCGACCAGATCGCGTTTGAAGGCGTCGTTCGGGATCCTCCCGTCCTTGTCCGCCGAGTATTCTGGACGCAGGCGGGTGATTCCGGTCATGGCGATGTGGCCCTTGCCCCTGACCGGCACGAAGCCGCGATCCAGACCCACAAAGAATTTTTCGACTGACCTGTATACGTCCGTGGCAAGGTTGACGGTACGGGGCTGCGCCTGGTTTTCCAGGCGGCTGGCCGTGTTGACCGTGTCCCCCCACAGGTCGAAGGCGAATCTCTTGCGTCCGATTACTCCCGCTACCACCGGTCCTGGATGGATGCCGACCCGCATGCGCCACGGAGAGCCGTCAGCCGATGAAAGCCCACCTTCCTCGATGACCCGGTGCATTTCGAGCCCTGTCAGGATGCATCGCAGCAGGTGATCCGGCTGGTCACCGGTCACGCCGGCGGCGGCCATGTAGGCGTCGCCGATGGTTTTCAACTTTTCGAGGCCGAGACGGGTAACGATCTCGTCGAAGCGCGTGAAAACATCGTCCAGGGATTGCACTATGTCGTCAGGCGTGACGTGCCCGGACACCTTGGTAAAGCCAACGAAGTCAGTGAACAGGATGCTGCACGATTCGATGTGTTTGGCCAGCACCCTGCCGTTTTCCTTGAGCTCGTCCGCCACGTCCGAGGGCAGGACGTTGAGCAGAAGCTCGTCGCTGCGGGCCTTTTCCCTTTCTACGCTCTTTCGAAGCATGAACTCCCGGATCCTCAGCCGTTCGCTCATTGCGGTCCAGAACAGCCCGATGAACACCGTGGCGAAGTAGAAGTAGTTGGCGTTGAAGTACCCGTCGGCGTTGATGCTGGAGTCGAGCAGCAGGTTCACGACATTGAACTGGATGATCACGAATCCGACGGTCAGCCCCATCTCTGCGAGACCAAGGGGATAGGCAACCAGGATCGCGGTCAGGTACAGGGTGATACCCGCGTAGTAAGGTGTTTCGGGACCCCCTGGAATCAGAGCGAAGCCATCCAGACTGGCGCACAGGATCAATATCTGGATCCAGATGCACAGCCTGGCAAGGCGGGCCGCGTTTCCGGTCTTCCGCACCAGATAGATGAAGGCAAGCAGCAGGGCGAGGGCGCTGGTGGTGACGAACCTGTCGATGGACAGCGCCCCCCAGTGTTCCTGATAGGACAGGTAGTCCATGATCGTGGAGAACGGATACATGCACAGGGCGATGATGGTGACCACCCAGACCGATGTGGCCAGCTTTTCGCGCCGTTCCCGCTCGAATTCCGGCCGGTGCTCCTTGGGAATTGTCACTGCCTTGCCTTTCACTTTGACCTGCCCTCAGAATCGCCTGGACGTGTCCTGCCTGTAGGAATCCATGATCTCCTGCAGGACTTCGACGGCGTTCCTTTGACCCATGTCTGCAATATCCCTGCCGTTCATGAAATCGTATATGTCGAGGCCGGGGTCCTCTGGTTCGAACTCGAATACATAGTCGGCCTGCAGGGACCTGTCCCGCCCGTTCTGGCCCATAAGCAGGTAGAGGGACCTGACCATGTCGTTCATCCTGGATGTGATCTCCTCGTACGTGTCGGATCCGGTGAGCTTGTTCGTCAGACAATCGAATACGCGCCCATCCAACACCCCGTGGACCGCGCCGGGAATCCTGGCCGGGATCCAGTCAGGCAGCTTGGAGTCCAGAACGGGCCGCATCATCTCCGGCAGCTTTTTCATGAGGCGATCGAAGGGCAAGCGCGCCCTGAATCCCGAACGGGAGGGAATGATACTGGACCCCAGTATGAAATCGGCGCCCGCCTTCCAAATCGTAGATACCGGCACGTTGTTCACAACGCCGCCGTCAACGATGCGATGCCCCGGGATCTTTTCCAGGGTAGGCCAGGCGCCGGGCATGCTCGACGCGGACAGGACGCCCAGACCCAGGGTCCCCTCGGCCAGCACGAACTCTTTTTGTTCGGTGAGGTCATAGCCGACCGGATAGAACGGGATCTCGGTGAGTTCCAGGGTGCGGCCATTGCAGATTTCGTCCACGTAATTCGCGAATCCGTCGGTATCGTGGAGGGCGTCCGCCACCAGGTTCATGAGCCTGTCGCGGTCGTGTACGATGGACTCGGCCGCCTCCAGGCCCCCGCCCACGTAAAGCGCGCCCACCAGAGAACCGAAGGAAACCCCGGACACGTAATCTATGGGTATGCCTGCTTTTTCGAGAACCCTCAGCAGGCCCAGGTGGGCGAATCCGAAAGCACCGCCCCCCCCGAGGGCCACGCCGACGCTGGAACCGCGCAGGACGCGCGAAAGTCTGCAGCATGACCTGCCCAGGGACCCGCTGGGAGTCGCCAGGGCATCCAGTGAGGCCGTGCCCCAGAAAAGACCTCGGGTCATCCAGAACCCGCACGGCCTTTCGACTGTGTTCGAGCGGTTGAGCAAGACCAGGCACCACGCGCACGGCCTGCACGCCGAGTTGGTGCTGCCTCACCATCATCTGGTGGAGTCCGGCCCCCGCCTTGCGCACAAAGACCACGGCGCCTGCCATGTCCAGTGCCTTCAGCGAGGCCTGACGGTCCGGCCTTCCAGTAACGATTACAGGGCGTCCTGTCTTTTCCAGGGCGGCCAGAAGTCGCCCCGTATCACCGGTCTTTACCGGCCACACCACCTCCAGATCCCAGTCATCTGATCTTGGAATGCTCCGTGTCCCAACCCCATGCAGAGTGCCGGTCACGGTGTTCAGTCCCAGAGTCCCGGCGCTGTCATCCCCATCCAGGTCCACCAGTATAGCGTCGGTGTTGTCGTTGAAGTTGGCGGGGCGCCGCAATGCCCCGGCCAGGCCGTAGGCTATGGTCGTGGCGCCCAACCCGGGTTCGGTGCCCAGGACGAAAGTCAGGAAACTCCCAACGGCCCGGTCCAACGACGCATCGGCTCCAACCACGCCGGCGAGCAGTTCCTTCTGTAGTTGGTTCAGCACCCAGGGGTTACGGTTTACGGCCTTCATGAAGGCGTCACGTTCCAGGACCAACAGGTCCGATTTCTCGATGGTGACTACGTCCGTCGGTTGGGATCTTTCCAGCACCATGGCCGACTCGCCCACCAGATCGCCCATTTTTTTGACGGCCAGCCGCGTAGCCTCCACCTTTGCGGAAGCTGGTAATTGAACCGCCAGACTCCCCCTGACGACCATCAGCACTTTTGTTCCCGGGTCACCGGCCTTGAGGACCTTTTTTCCAGCGTCGACTTCCTTGATATGACCGGATTCGAGCAGGCGCTTGGTTTCGTCCTGCCCCAACAGCCTCAGCAACTTGTTGCTGGAAACCAGCAGGATCAACTGCTCCCACTGTTCGCGCAGCCTGATGATGCCGTCGATGTATTCGTGGAAGCGTCCCGATCTGCGGTACAGGTTCAGGAAAGTGTCCTTGGGCAGAAAGGCCGTGGTCACCGGCGTGCCGGCGGTCACAGTGGACATTGTGGGCTCGTTCCTGACTATCGAGCGTTCTCCCAATATCTGCCCGGGCTCAAGTCTGGCGTCGCTGGCTCCACGCGTCCTGACCAGCGCGGTTCCCTGGATGATGACGTGCAGTCCGCCGACTCTGTCGGGGGGTGTGTCAGCCTTTACTATGACGTCGCCGGCCCGGAAACTCTTCTGGGACATCCGATCGAGGGCCGTCTTGCGTCCCGCGGGTCCCAGGAAGGACAGGAAAGCGGTTTGTTGCAGAAATGTTTCATTTTGCCTGGACGCGTCTCTGTTGCCGCCTTTCGGTTGCATGCGAAACTCCCCCTTCATTCTTGTTTACCCTAGCGGACTATAGGTCAGATGCGAGTGCATGACAATGGATCCAGTACTCTTGTTTTTTGACTTTGTCAGCACGTGATGCGCCGAACTTTCCCCGGTGGCCTATACTACGTCCTCCGGGCCCCGATTCGGGATGCGGATTTCGGGTCCGATGCGACCTGTTCAGTTGCAAACCGGAAGTTGACGGAAGATGGCGGGATTGGGTTTTTTCGAAACCGGTGAGTTTTACTCCCTGCTGTGCGCCGTGCTGTGGGCGGTCAGCGTGATCCTTTTCCGTAAGAGCGGGGATCACATGTCGCCGCTCGTCCTGAACGTGTTCAAAAGCACCGTGGGGCTGGCCTTGTTTCTGGCGACCTTGTGGGTCGTTGGGGTTGATTTTTTTCCGGACGACAGGACCGGGACCCACTGGCTGGTGGTGCTGTCCAGCGGAGTCGTGGGAATCGGACTGGCCGACACGATTC
>JAADHL010000066.1 GCA_013151875.1 Deltaproteobacteria bacterium | reverse complement strand
GCCAAGACAAATCATTCCTGGTTCCACGTACCTGGTCACTCGCAGGACCACGCAGAGGATGTTTCTGCTGAGGCCGGCACCGCTGATAAAGCAGATATTCGAATACTGTCTCGCATATGCAGCCCGAAAGTACTCTATTCAGGTCCACGCCTATTGCGTAATGTCCAACCACTACCATCTCGTTGTCACGGATACGAAAGGAGACCTCCCTGCCTTCATGTCATGGCTCAATGAGTTTTTGGCTAAGGCGTTCAACTCTTTGCACGGCAGATGGGAGAACTTCTGGGCCACAGGCAGCTACAGCATGGTCAGGCTATATACGCCGCAGGACTGTCTGGACAAGATGGTCTATACGATGGTCAATCCGGTACGTGCAGGGCTCGTTTCCAGGTACAGGCATTGGCCAGGCGCTCACAGCGGGACCTTGCGTTTTGGAGCGAAGGTGATTTTCAAACGGCCTAAACACTTCTTCCGCGCAAAGGGGCCCATGCCGGAAAGAGTCGCCTTTTCATTGAAGCGACCATCAGGATACGAAGACATGTCGAATGAAGAATGGCAGGCTCTTATTCGGGTTCGACTTGCTGAAAGGGAAGAAGGAATCCGGCAGGAGTTTCATCAGGCAGGGCGTTCCTTTTTGGGCTCAATGCTTGCCTTGAATGTTCGACCCACTGACTCCCCTTCTACAAAAGCACCGCGTCGCGGACAAAACCCACAGGTGGCAGCCCGGGACATCTCCTTACGTGTTCAGGCAATCGAACAGTTGAAGCTCTTCAGGCTTCAGTACCGACAGGCATACAGCCAATGGAAGGCGGGCGTGCAAGAAGTCTTCTTTCCTCTCGGAACCTACGCTTTACGGGACATCGTGCCCGTACTTGCCATACCTCCCCCTTGATGTCCATCCGCTTTCGTTTCATGCTCCAAATCAGACTTCAGCTGGACTTGGAAAAAGTCTGCGCTCAGTAGGAAAATCCGCCTCCAATACTTCATTTTGCCCCGTTTGATTTGTTCGGTGAGCTTGAAAATCAACACTGTCCACTATCAATTACAAAATCACTCTCTGAAAATTGCCTCGTTTCGGAGTCGATAAATCTCAACCTCGGTCGGGGAAAAAAACGGTCGATTCACCCGCAGCCGCCGGTTACGGCACGTTTCTTTTTCAGCTTGACCTTGTGCTTGAACTTGACGTCTGGCCCCTCTGGTTCCTTTGAACCGGCCGCTGAATGCACGTGCGGATCGTGCGTCATTTCCAGGTAACAGTCCGTAGGTATCTGCTTGTAGGCGACCTCTGGGTACGCGGTGTTGCAGCAGTCGCCCACAGCCCTGAAGTAGGTCAGGTAGGGGGTCTCATCCTCGTGTTTCCCCTTGGCGGGCTTGCCCAGGCAGGGCGGTACCGGGAATATCCGGTGCCAGTTGTTGATCCCGCCCTCGACTATGTAGACGTTGGCAAGACCCCGGGCCTTCAGTTTCTTCCAGGCTTCCGTGGCCGCGGTTTCATCCCACGATACCGTGAAAAACACAGTATTATCGGGCATGGACGACAGTTTCTTTACGAACCCGGGGTCATCCAATTGGGCCTGCGTCACGCGGCGCGACTCTCGCAGATGAAATAGGTTGAAGTCGGCCTCGTCGCGGACGTCCAGGACCACGGTGTACAGATCGGTGTTCCGGGTGATTTCCGCGACCTCCAGAGGATGGACATATACGGTTCGATCCTTGATGGCCTTTTCAGCCGTGGGCGCAATCCTCAGCCACAGGTCCTCGCCGGTGGGTTCGCCCTTCAGGGCCGCTGCCCCCGCCGCAACGATCAGCAATCCGACGGCCGCCCAGGAAAGGGGCCTGCGGGGAAGAATATGAAGCTCATGCCCCTGCATACCCTCCCCGAATTTCGCCTCGGAAAGCTCAGCCAGCATGAACGAAAACAGGCCCACGAACACCACGGCTATCAGCACCACGCCCTTGCTGACATGAAACACCTCGGGCAGGGTGATATGTCCGTAATTGGAGGACAGCCAGAACCCCTCGAACTGGGGCAGGGTCAGACCGAACACGAAGATTCCGATGCCAACGCCGATCAGAAAGACAATGCCGTCGACCTTCAGGGTCGAGGCTGCCACCACCGATGTACCCGGGCAGAATCCACCGATCATGAAGCCCACGCCCATGACCAGGCCGCCAACGATCCCAGGCCACAGATAGGTGGGATTGATCCACACAAGGGACATGTCGATCCATCCGAACGCACTGAAAAGGCCCAGCAGGACCGCGGCCATGACCACCGCACCGAACATCACCTTGAGGACTGTCATGTCCCTCAGATAGAACTGGCCCGTGAGTTTCCTGGAATCCCCGAACCCAGCCATCTCGAGCGCGGCGCCAAAGCCGATGCCTATGATGAACGAGACGACATATACGGTCGTGGTACCCCATTCCATGGTGTGTGCAAAAGGTCCCATCTCGCCACCTCCCTCAGTTCCACGTCTTGCGAACGAACCAGGCCATGGCGTAGCCGCCGGCAAAGAAAGCCATCAAGAATGCCCAGCTACCGGCCGATAGGACCGCGCCACCGCTGAGCCCCTGGCCTGACGTGCATCCCCTGGCCATCCTGGCGCCCCAACCCATGATGATCCCGCCTACAAGCGCCAGTATCAGCCTGTTGCGCACGCTGATGCTGGGGCCCTTGCGCACTTCGACCTTCACGCGTTTGAAGGCCAGGCCCGACAAAAAGCCTCCCAACACGACGCCTGCCAGCATGGGCACGAGGGGATTGGCCAAAGGGTTCTTGCTGCCGCCCGCCGTATGAGCGAAATAGGCGTTATGGTCCACCACGTCGGGCACTACTTTCTGGGCCACCGCAAGTTGAATCCGGTTTATGCCGCCCGAGGCGCCAAGGCCCCCGCCGGTCAACCAGAACGCCCCGAACAGCACCAGGCCCAGAACGGCCCCAGAAAGATAGGGATTCACGTAACCGCCCCTTGAATTGCTCATGACGCTTCTCCTCGAGATGTCTCGTGGGGCTCATCCTCGCTGATGTCCCACCCCGTAAACATGGCCTTGATATTGGACGTGATCGTGTGTCCGGTGGTGGTCAGGTAGACATGCACCACCAGGAAGGACAGGAACATCCATGAACCCAGGTTGTGCAGGGGCGCCACGACGGACAGACCGCCGAACGCGACCGTGTCCTCAGGCATCAGACCAGCCAGCCACAACAATAGACCGGTGACCACCTGGAAGGGGAACAGCACGTTCAGAAGGCCCACGTACGTGAACTGCTGCAACGGATTCAGCTTGTGCATGCGGGTCTTCAGGAATGGGTGCGAAGCCCCGGCAAAGATGCCCTTTCCGTAAAAGACCGCCTGGATCCACAGACGTCTCAAAAGGCCGGCCCCTTCCGGAATGAACTGTCTTATTTCGCCCGTCGCCAGATGGAAGAACATGCCCAGGAAGGCATTTATCAGCAGCACGACCGCAAAGAAGTTGTGCACGAATACGGCCGTGGGAAAGGCCATCAGCGCGAATCCCTGCGAATAGTGGATCTGAAATCCAGTCAACAGCAGCATGATGATGCCAAGGGCCATGGTCCAGTGCCAGATCCTCTCGTACACGCCGTACATATAGACCTTTTCCAGCGTACCTCCCGGGGCCTGCGCGTGTTTACGCCGGCTCAGCATCCTCATGGTTCCGTGAACGGCCACGCCCAGGACGGACAGCACGAAGACCCAGAACCCGAACCAGTCGCTCCAGGGACGGCGGCTGTGTCCCAGCACGTAGTGCCCTTCCGGTTCCTCGTTTCCTCCCAGAACCAGGCCCCCCCCCCGATCCTCCAGCCTGCGTCCGGCTATCAGCGCCTTGGTCTTTTTGTCCAGTGTCGGCGACACACCCCCGGGGAACGGGCCCGAGGCCAGGGGGATCGCCTCGTTGAACCTGGACTCGACGCCGTGGCAGGTCCGGCAGTCGTTTTCCACCCATTTTCCGGCCACCACGCCGTGCCTGATCGGATGGGACCCGACCGTACCCACGATGCGAGGCGACTTTACGCCCAGGCTTTCCAGGCGGGTCCGGATCGCATCCGTCTTGTCCCTGGAGTCAAGCACCAATTCAGAGCTGTCGATACGGCCGTCATGGTTCTTGTCGAACAGGGCCTTCAGTCCTGGCAGGTATTCACCATCCTCCCCCTTGAACGCCTTGCGCACGGTCTCGAAAGGCACCGGCTCGCCCGAATCGCCCTCGATCCATTGCCAGGTCGTGACCAGGTTGAACGGAGCGAAACGGTCCTTACCGCCTTCATGAAGGAGGGCCGGGCTGTACCCCTTGTAGAACCAGGTGTTCGGATAATCGGGACCATGGCCGACGTCCACGCCCCTGAAGGTCATCCTGGGGCCGTTTTTCGACGTGACCACCGTCCTGTCGGTGGATTCGAGGGCCGGACCCCTCAACGTCGGAACATGACACGCCTGGCACGAAAGGGCTTCCATGTGGCGCCTGGGGTAGGGCAGATTCGGATGCGCCTTGACCGTGTCGTGGCAGGCCTCGCACTGCGCAGCCGCGAACCTGTGATCCGGTTTCTTGAGGTACGAACCCAGGTCGAGCGTTCTGGGGTCCCTCTTCAAGTGCTTGGGTCCCTTGCGCGTGGTCAGGTCCGGCCTGGCAGGGTCGTTGGCTGGAAAGTGGCATGCAGTGCAGTGAACGCCGCGCTCGGCATGGATGTCCCAAGGATAATCCAGCTTGTACTTGTCCTTGAGGTCGATGTGCGAAAAGGTGATTATCTGCGGCGAAAAGATCTCGCCGGTCTGAAGCGTGCGCCCAAACGGGCCGACCTCTTTGCCCTCCAGGATTTCGGGCCCGATCTCCAGAAACTTCTTGTCCTGATGCACCATGCCGTGGCACTGGCCGCAGGTATTGCAATCGGGCGGCGTCATAGGTTTTTTCAACAGACCCTGCCCGTTGAAGTCCTCCGGTTCCAGCCCCTCAAGTCCCCCTTTCAGGTGGCACTGAAAACACGAAACATCCTGACCGTGCTCCTTATGGGTGTTGTGCGCCTGAATGTAGGCAGTGTCGTGGCACTGGCCGCAGGTCGTCATATCCGACACCCCAGCCGCCTCATCGAAAACAGTATTTCCAGCCCAGTCCTTCAGCGCGAACGCCGGATGAATATGCTCCGCGCCGAAAGCGGGAACAACAATGGTGAAACCAAGAGTCAGCACAGCAAGCGTTTTCATGGCCGCACCCCCTCATTCATCGGGTCGCCGGGATATCCCAGGGCCTTCCAATCAAGCCTCCCCTGAGGGCCGTGGCAATCCACGCACCTCAGCGCCTTGTTTTTCGGCTGGACCATATGGTTGATCGGCCAGTACATCTCGGTCTTGACGAAACCATAGTGGCCGCTGTAGGGCAGGCCGGTGTATTTCACGGCCAGGCGCAGCGCCTTGTCCCAGTCGAAGTCGTGCCAGAATCCGCCCTTTCCGGATGTAAGCGGGGCCAAAAGGGTACGGTTGACAGTGTCGAATATCTGCTTGCCCCTGTGCACCTTGAACGGCCATATCCTGGCGCCGGGAATGTCCCTGTCCCCCACGGGATGGTTGATCCGTACCGGTCCCTCGTCGGGGATCCTGTCCCCCAGCAGATAGCGCTCGGCCGTCCCATCGAACCAGTAGTATTCGGGCGTCACGTGGCTCGCGTACCTGAACTCGCCCTTGATCTTCAGGTAATGATGGATGTCGTCCTTGCGCGTGTCGTCACCCGCCTTTGACCAGTCCCACCACATCTTCGTGGGAATCGAGTTGGCGAACGTCGGAATATGGCACGTCTGGCAGGCCACCTTGTCGGCGTGCTGATTCAGCCTTTCGCTTTCATGCGGAGCAGCGCCATGGCAATCGGCGCACCCGATGCCGTTTTCGTCGTTGGTGCTCACGGAAATGGTCTTGCCCTTGATGGTGTGGCCCTTGCCGCCGTGGCAATCCACGCAAGTAAAGCCGTATTTGCCCATATGGACATCGTCCTCGGGGTCGGGATTGTCCAGGGTGGAGTCCAGGTCTCCGTGCTTCACGGCCAGCCCGCCGCCCCCGTAGTTGTGGCACGACCCGCAGGCCGTCCGGGTCGGGTAGCCCACGCTTTTGGCCGCGGCCAGCAGGTCCGAGTCCTTTCGCGGCCATCCCGCCTTGTCCTTGGCGTATCCGCCCGAATGGTCGTGGCAGACCAGGCAATCCATGTGGCTCGTGTCGTCGAAGTCGAAGTCCTGGTCCTTCCAGCCGTACCCGGCGTGGCACTTGGTGCATGACGACCAGTTGCCCTTGATGGAGATGCAGAAGTTGTTGATGACATTCTTTTTTCCAATCCGTACCTTGCCATCGCGACCTGGGATCTTCTCTTCGTCGCCGAGCCACTGCCAGTGAGGCGTGTCGTGCAGTTCCTTGGCCTCATCCTGATGGCACTTCAGGCACGCCTTTGTCACGTCCACTCCGTTCTTGAACGGCTGGTTGAAAAACGCGGAGTGATCCAGATGAGGTCTGGGTGCGGGAAGCGTTGGCCTGGCGTCGTCCGCTTTTGTCCCCACCGACCACCACACGACCACCGCGACGAGGGCGGCCGAGGCAATCCCCAGCACGACCCCCCTTACCGGCTTCAAGGTCTTCATCGGCAACTCCTTGTCAAATACCGGATTCAAGATCGAACTCCCTTATTTTTCGCCGCACTTGTTGAGGCACTTCACCAGGTCCCTCAACAATGGTTCCTTCAACGAGTAGGTCGCTCTGCCCCCGCTGCGATCCACCGACACCAGCCCGGTAAGCCTCAGGTGGGCAAGGTGCTGAGACACAAGGCTCTGCCTGACGCCAAGGGCATCCACCATCTGCGTTACGTCGCGGTCGTTTCGACACAACATGATGATTATCCGCAGCCGTAGCGGATGGGAGACACCCTTGAGGACCTCCACCATCCTGAGGACCTTTACATCGGAAATCTGTCCGTGTTGCGTCGCCATAGCGATATAGCAACCTCCGAATATCGCAATCTAGATACCTACGCCCAAAACGCTTGTCAAGGGCAAGTCTGACAGTTGATCCGGTTTTCAGGTTTTTCCGGCGCTTTTATTAACCTGGGTCAGAAGATCCCTGGAAGATCCCTGTGACTGAGGGACCGACCCGACGGCGCAGAGACCCGTTGCTCAGTGGTGCGACGAGTCCGTGAAATTCCGGATTCAGGGACAAAGCATCCAGGGCCAGCAGCACGGCGCCCAGGACCGGGTGGTGCTGGAGCTTGATCGGCACTATCCTGGGAAAGCGGGTCCGGGCCTCTGCCACAATGGCCTTTTCAAATGTCGGATCCTCGGCATTTGCCAGCACGCCGCCGCCAAGCACCAGTGGAAACTCATCGTCACGGCTGAACCCGAGCCGCGCTCCGGCGATGCCCACCGACAGGCCAAGGTCCCTGCCCTCGTCCTCGAGGATGCCGATGGCCACCCGGTCCCCCTCGGCAGCGGCCCGAAAGACCAACGGCGCCAGTGCTCCCAGCGCCTCCAAGATGTCCCGCAGGCCCATTTTGTCCCTGCCGTCGTCGGCATCGTCCGCTGGGATCATGAACTCCATGATGTCCTCGATGGATTCGATGCCCAGCCTTTCAAGCAGCAGGTCCGTAATCCGGGTGGGGGGATCGCGACCGTCCCTGGCCCTGCCCGCTGCCCTCAGGCCCGCTCGGGCGATGTCGCACGCGCCACCTCCGTCACCCAGTTCACGGGTAAGACCACCAACCTGGGTACGCCTGCCGTCGCGCCCCATGCCCACGCAGTTGCCCCCCGTTCCGGAGGACACGGCCACGCCTATTCCGTCGTCCACGCCCGCCCTCAACACCAGGGCCGCGTCGTTGACCATCACTCTGGGGGCGTCTTGGAGGCTGCGAGTCGTTTCGGCCAGCAAGGCAATCAGCTCTCCGGTCACACGGTCCAGCACAGCCTCGTCCCGGGGGCGGTCGAGGCCAGTAAGCCCGAACCCAAAACCGGCCAGGGTTTTTCCCGCGACTGCCGCGGTCTCGGCCAGGGGCAGGCACGCCTCAGTCAGCACCTCAAGGGCGCCGCGCGGACCGAGTGTCTGATAGTTCGACGGCCCGACCCGGTTATGGGCCACAAGTTCGCCGTCCAGTGTCACGCACACCGCCGCGGTCTTGGTATTGCCGGAGTCCACTCCGATGACGGCGCGCCGGGAAAGGTCGTCCATGGAACTTCCTGCTCCGGATAGAAATGGAAATAACCTATTTGCGGCGTCAAATCCAGAAACCGAGGTCGGGAATCACGGCAAAGAGAGCACAATGCGGCCAGGTTGATACTGGTTTACTGAATCCCGTGGAAGGCGCGGCCGATGGGCCACCAGATGAACAAGGCCTCGCCCTTGAAGTTCTCGATGGGCACGAAACCCCAATAGCGCCCGTCGCTGGAGTTGTCCCGGTTGTCCCCCATGGCTAGGACATGCCCCTCTGGCACCACAACGTCGGGGCCGTCAATTGGCCAGTCCGGGTTGTTGACGCAACCTATTCCGCCGCGCGCCGGGGACGTGGCCATGTGCTGGGTGACATAGATGTGACCGTTCAGGGTCTCTTGCTGACGGACGCACCTGCAACCGCTCAGGGTCCGGTCATCGCACGACACGTCCTGTCCGATCACCTTGGTGGGCACGGGTTTTCCGTTGATATACAAGGTATTGTCTTTGAGCCGGACCCGGTCCCCACCCACGGCGACGATCCTCTTGATGAAGTCCTTTCCCCTGTCCTCGCCCTCGCCCGGATACTCGAACACCGCCACCGATCCCCTCTGCGGATCCCCTACGTCCACAATGTCCGTGTGGGTAAAGGGTATACGGAAACCGTAGGTGAACTTGCTGACAAAGATATGGTCGTCGACCATCAGCGTGGGGATCATGGAACCCGTGGGAATCATGAAGGCCTCGATGATGAACGCCCGGATCAGCAGGGCCACTCCCACAGCGAGGCCAAGGGACTGGACGTACTCCATGACCGTGGCCTTGCGCAACACCTGTGAACGACGGCCCACTTCCGTCCTCAGGACCTTGCACCCCACGGCCAGCCGATCCGCATCACCCCCATCGGACAAGGCATTTCGAACCTCGGCCAGGCTGGATTCTATCGCGGCCTTTGCCGTGGGTTCGAGCCTCCCTCCCCTGCGCTTGAGCACCTTGGACACTTCCCGGACCAGCTTTCGGGCCTCTCTGGTCGAACAATCTGACGAATCGCCTTTCAATCGCCTTACCTGCGCGGAGACTGCTTCCCCGGGGTGGCAAAGAATAGGTCCGGGCATTTGCGAAGTCAATTGAGGTTGCGAGGACCCGTCACCACAGGAAGCGAACCAGGGTGGCGGCGACAATGGCCACCGCGGTGTTCAGGGCCGCGCTGACACCGGCCCAGCGCCAGCCCACTTCCCGCACCATGGTGGCGATGGTGGCGACGCACGGGATATAGAACGTGACGAACAGGGTGAATCCCAGGATCTGCGCCGGAGTCATGACCGACGCCACGTCAGTGGTTCCAAGTGCCTGAAAGAGCAGAATCAAGGACAGTTCCTTGCGCAGCAATCCGAAGAACAGTGTCACGCCCACGGCCTGGGGCAGACCCAGCACCCCCACGGTCAGTGGGCTGAGAAAGGCATTCACCCAATCATTGATCCCCACGTACTCCAAAACGCCCATGACCACTGATGCGACGATCAGGATGGGCCATGCAGCGACCAGGAATTCGTAGGTCCGGAACCACACCTTTTTCAGCACCGAACGCACCGGGGGCGTCCGATACGGCGGCACGTCCATCAGAAGCCCGGCCTGCGTACCCTTGACCACTGACGACAGGGCCCGCCCCACAAGGGCCGTGACAAGGATGTTCAGCACGTACACGCCCAGGGCATACCAGGGCCCGAGGAGCGCGGCCACCAGGGCCAGGATTACCACGGTCCTGGCCGAGCATGGGATGAAAGGCACCAACAGCGACGTCAGCACCCTGTCGCGAGGCGTCTCCAGGATGCGCGTCCCCATGATGGCGGGCACGTTGCAGCCGTAGCCCAGGATCAAGGGGATTATGCTCTTGCCGTGCAGGCCGATCCGGTGCAGCAGGCCGTCCACCATGTACGCGGCCCTGGGCAGGTACCCGACGTCTTCATAGATCGACATCATCAGAAGCAGCGGCAGAAGGTACGGCAGCACGATGCCCGCGCCACCGGCCACGCCTTCAACGAATCCCCTGGCAACGGCCCACAGGATGCTGTCCGCGGCCAGGTGGGCCATCACCTGGGAAAGCCGTTCAAAAGGCCCGCCTATCATGCCGGCCAGCCAGTCACCCACCAAAAAGGCCGCCAGAAACAAAGACGCAAACGCGGCCGCCGCCACCACGAGCCCCAGCACCGGGTGCATGACCACCGAGTCCAGCCTGTCCCTGAACGACCGGCGCTTGCGCGGAACAACGCGGGCGACCTCCTCGAACAGGTCCATGGCCACTGCGTGACGGTGGGAGGACAGGGTGGTCTCTTCGGGCCAGTCGTGCAGTTGAGCCAGGCGCTTCCTTTCTGCCAGCGCGAAATCCAGAAAATCCGAATCAACGCGCCGCGCCTGGTCCTCGATCACATGATCGCCTTCCAATAAACGCAGGGCCACGAACCTCGCGGGGGCGCCCACGGCGTCACTCAGGCCGGCAGGCATCCGATCCAGAAGGCCCTTGACCGTCTCTTCAACGTCGCGGTCATAGATGGGGACCTTGCCGTGACTGGGCTCATCCACCATGGCAAGGGCGCGGGATACCACGCGCACCACGCCCTTGCCCCGTATCGCCACCGTGGGAACGACAGGGATTCCCAGGCGCTCTTGAAGCGCGTCGACGTCCACGACGATGCCCTTGCGCTCGGCCTCGTCGACCATGTTCAGGGCCAGCACCATGGGAACGCCCATCTCCAGCAGCTGCAGGGTAAGCTCGATGCTGCGGGCCAGGACCGATGCGTCCACCACGGCGACCAGCACGTCCGCCTTGCCGGACAGGAGGTAGTTCCGGGTCACCAGCTCCGCCGCGTCATGCGGCGAGATGGAATAGGTGCCCGGCAGGTCGATAATCCGGGCGTGTCGCCCATCTGCGACGACCTCGCTGGCGGTATACGAAACGGTGGTGCCCGGAAAATTGCCGGTGTCGGCCTTGAAACCGGCAAGCGCATTGAACAGGGTGCTCTTGCCGCAGTTGGGCTGCCCGGCCAAAGCTATTACCGGTAGTCTTTCGCCGCCGTTATCGCCGCTTTTCATTGCTGTTCCCTGGAAAAAGGTCCGGCCCTTGACGACGGGATCAAGCGCTCACCGGCTCGACCTGGAGCTTTTTGGCCATTCCACGGCCCAGTGCCACCTGTATTCCAGATGCCGGAACTTCAACCAGAATTGGGCCGCTGAAAGGCGCTGAACCGACCACCACCAACTCGTCACCGACGTGGATCCCCATTCCGTCCATGCTGGCCGCGAACCTCTGGCCGCTGGTCCTCTTCACGACCTTGACGCGCGACCCTTTTGGAACCTGTTCCAGAGTCATTCAAACTCCAATCGGCTAGCCTTGAGCCGCTCAAATGATAACCATTATCACTTTCGTGTCAATGTCCTGATGGGTTCAGTCGCCTTCTTCCACGCGCTCGATCACCGCGCCGATTGCCTTCAGCTTGTCGTCGATGTGTTCGTAACCCCGGTCGATCTGTTCCACGTTGTGCATGACCGACCGGCCCGACGCCGCGAGGCACGCGATGAGCAGGGCCATTCCCGCCCGGATGTCGGGGCTGCGCAGGGTCGATGCGTACAGGTTGGAGGGTCCCGCGACCACCACGCGATGAGGGTCGCACAGGATGATGGAAGCGCCCATGCTGATCAGGGAATCCACGAAGAACATCCGTCCCTCGTACATCTTTTCAAAGAACAGGACCGTGCCCGCCGCCTGCGTTGCGGTGACAATCGCGATTGACATCAGGTCCGTTGGGAATTGGGGCCATGGCGCGTCGTCGATCTGCGGCACGACACCGTGCATGTCGGCCTGGATCGCGAGTTCCTGACCACCGGGCACCACGCAGTCGGTCCCTTCGATCCGCGCTTCAAGGCCCATCCTGGCAAATACGGTCAGTATCTTCCTGAGGTCACGAGGGACCACGTCATGGATTGTCAGGCCGTCGCCCATCACCCCGCCCAGACACATGAACGAGCCCACCTCCAGGTAGTCGGAACCAATGCGGTGGGTCGCGCCGTGAAGCCGGTCCACCCCCTCGATGGTGAGGTTGTTCGTTCCAATCCCGTCGATCGAGGCGCCCATGGACTGCAACATCCGGCACAGGCCCTGGACGTGCGGCTCGCAGGCCGCGTTCTCGATCACCGTGGTGCCCCTGGCCAGGACCGCGGCCATCAGGGCGTTCTCGGTGCCGGTTACGCTGGCCTCGTCCAGGAACATCTCCGATCCGACCAGATGATCGGCCCGCAGATGATAGCTGTCGCCGACCTCCAATGAGGCGCCCAGCGAGCGCAGGGCAGCGAAGTGAGTGTCCAGCTTGCGCCGACCTATGACATCGCCCCCAGGGGGCGGCAGATCCACGCGACCGACACGGGCGACCATCGGGCCGGCGAACAGAATAGAAGCCCTGACCCTGCCGCACAGGACCCTGTCCATCTCTGATTTGTCGATTCTCCTGGCCCTGATCCTGGCGCTGTGCTCACCCGTCCACTCCACCTCGGCGCCCAGGTCCGCCAGCACGTCGCACATCACCAGTACGTCACGGATGCGGGGGAGGTTGGTAAGGGTCACTTCCTCGTCGGTCAGCAGGCACGCGGCCAGGGCAGGCAGGGCCTCGTTTTTGTTGCCCGACGGCGTTACCTCGCCTTTGACCCGATTGCTTCCTTCAATGATGAGCCTGCCCATCGGCGCCTCCAAAAGGGGGTCGATATTCACTGCCCGCTGTTAGCCGGCGATCTATGCCGCCTTACGGTCCAACGTCCCGGTCACTACGTCAAGAAAAACCAAGAAAAACTCCGCTCACGCGCCCGAATGAAAAGCCCCTGCCTGGGCGCGAAACACCGTGCAATCGTCAGCGAGGCGTCCCGGCACGGCGGTCCCGGTCAGAAAACTCTGCCCGGGATAGGTCGCCAGATAGTCCAGGACCATGCCCTGGCGCTCGTCGTCAAGGTCCGCCAGCGCGTCATCCAGCACCAGGACCGGGACGCCTCCCCCCTGGGCGCTGAACACCCGGACCTCGGCTGCCTTCCATGCAAGCATCAGGGCTTTCCTCTGGCCGCGACTCGCATGCCCGCGGGCCGCGTGACCCTGGATTTCAACGGTCAGGTCATCCGTATGCGGACCGACCGTTGTCCTGCCCTGGGCCGCGTCGGCCTGCCTCCTCGAAGCAAGCCTCCGTGACAGCAACGCGCCCTCACCGCCCTGCGCGCATTCGTCAGTCAACCAGCGGGAAGTGTACGAAACCCTGGCCTTGAGGTCCGGTCCGGCCAACTGCGTCAGCAGGTTCGGGAGGTGTTCCAACAGCCTCGCAAGCGCATCCTTTCTGGCGGCCACCACCTTTCCACCCGCATCCGCAAGGGCCTCTTCGCACGCGTCCAGCACGGCCCCGTCCCAGCCGGTCCCGGGTGCCTTCAGAATCTCGTTACGCTGCCTGACCAGCCTGGAATACGTCTGAAACAACGGCAGTCGGCCCGGATCCAGCAGGACCACGAAACGGTCCACCAGGGTCCGCCGACCACTCGGCCCACCCTCCAGGATCGCCGGGTCGTCGGGGCTCAAAAAGGCTACCGTGAACTCATTCAGACATTCCCGGGCCGACCGGACGGGATTGCCGTCCATCAAGGCCCTCCTGAACCCCCTGTTTATGGTCACTTCCATCCGGTGGTCGCCACGGACCCCTTCCACCGAACCGGCCAGGTAGGCGGCTTCCAGCCCGTGAGAAACGAGGTCCGCGGTCCGCGACGTCCTGAAGGACCGCAGCCAGGACAGGAAGGTGATCGCCTCCACCAGGTTGGTCTTGCCCTGGCCGTTGGCTCCGCGGGACCGGGCGACACGTCGGCGCGTTCAATGTTTCTGAAGTTGGTGATCTGAAGATTGGTGACTCGCAAAACGAGCGCGCCCGCCGTGAGGTTCAGGGCTAAATTCTGACCGGCATGATCAATTGAAGGATGCCGTCGTCGTCCGGGGTCGTCAAACTGGTCGCGGACGACAGGTCCTTGATCCCGAAGACGACTTCCTTGCCCGGCAGGGCGTTCATGGCCTCCACGAGGTAGCGATTGTTGAACGAGATCTCGAGCGGCTCCCCACTGTAATCGAGGTCCACCTCACTGTGGGCGTCCCCCTTGTCCGGGTCCTGAGCCAGCAACTGGATCTGCCCGGCGCCCAAGGTCAGTTTTATCAGGGGCGTCTTTTCGGCTGAAATGACCACGCCAGCCCGCTGCACGGCCCTGGTCATTTCCGCCCGGTCGACTTTGAATTCCCACTTGAACTCGTCGGGAAGGACCCTCAGGTAATCGGGATATTCCAATTCGACCTGGCGGACCAGGAGATATCCGGATTCCACCTGAAAGACCACGGCGTTCCGCTGGAAACCCACGGTCACGTCGCCTTCCACGTCCGCCAGGAAGCGCTTGAGCTCGTTGACGCCCTTGCGATGGATGATCACGCCCAGGACCTGGTCAATCCCTGCCTTGTCGATGGTTCTTGACAGGCGCGCAAGCCGGTGTCCGTCGGTCGACACCATCTCTATATGGACACCTCCTTCACCCGGCTCCACCTTCATGTAGATGCCGTTGAGGTTCGGGCGGCCCTCGTCCGCGGACATGGCAAAGCCCACCCTTTCGGCCATCTCGATCAGCAGGTCGCTGGGGACCGCAACCTGGTCGGTGGTCTTCGGCTCCTGGCGGTCGGGCAGGTTGGAGGGAAGAATCCCCGGTATCTTGTAGTCTGTGCGGCCTGCCTTCAGGTCGGCCCAGTCGTTGTCCATGGATGTCAGCTTGACTGGCGCGTCGGGCAGCATGCGTGTCGCGTCGAAGAGGCTGCGTCCGGAAAGGGCCATCTGGCCTTCAGCGGCAACCTCGGCGGGAAACGTCGTGACCAGCGTGACCTCATAGGACTGAGCCGTCAGGCGCACGGAATCCTTGCCGACCGACTCCAGCATGACGTTGGCCATCACGCTCGACAGGTTTTTTTGTTCGGGTATGCCCTGCGCCTTTGTCAAGGCCGAATTGAAATCCTTTTTTGTTGCTGTGAATTCCATGTTCCCGTCCACCGTTGAATCCTGGGCCGATCCTAGTCTCAATGCTTCGCCCACGTCAACCGAGTTCAGAGAAGGTCGGTGTGTTTGTCGGGGGCCATGGTGCATGGTCGATAGGGCCGTGGTCGGACGAACCCGGCGGATTCCGACAGTTGGCCTTCTTTTTCGCGTTATCCTCCATCCCTGCTAATATAGGTCGCCATGTCGGAACGACAGAGATACAGGGTCATCGAAAAGATCGATTCAGGGGGTATGGCCGAGATATACAAGGCCAAGGCCTTCACCATGGACGGGTTTGAAAAGACCGTCGCCATCAAGCGGATCCTCCCATCCCTGTGCAATCGTCCCAAGTTCGTGAACATGTTCCTGGACGAGGCGCGGCTGGCCATGCACCTGAGCCACGCGAACATCGTCCAGGTGTTCGACGTGGGGAGGGCCCAGGGCACCTATTTCATCGTAATGGAAATGGTGGAGGGCTCGAACCTGCGCCGGCTGTTCCAACGCCTTACAGAGGTCGGCGCCAGGTTCCCGGTTCCGGTCGCCCTTTTCGTGATCACCGAGGCCCTCAAAGGCCTTGCCCACGCCCACGAACGCCGGGACGGCCAGGGCAACCTGCTGGGGATCGTCCATAGGGATGTGTCGCCGCCCAACACCCTGGTGTCCAACTCGGGCGAGGTGAAGATCACGGACTTCGGCCTGGCCAAGGCAGTCACGCAAGTCGAACTGACCGATCCCGGCATCGTCAAGGGGAAGTTCTCGTACCTGTCCCCCGAGGCCGTGGACGGGCGCGCGGTGGACCATCGCACGGACATCTTCTCGATCGGGGTCGTGCTGTGGGAACTTCTGGCGAACCGACGCCTGTTCCTGGGCAAGACCGAGATGGAGACCGTCGAACTGGTACAAAAGACCGATGTACCGTCCCTGACGCTTTTGAACCCCGATGTGACCGCCGGACTGGACAAGTTGGTCCGCAAGTCCCTGCACCGCGACCCGCGCAAACGGTTCCACTCGGCCCGCGAGATGGGCGACGAATTGATGGCCTACCTGTTTCGCGAGGGCCTGAAGGTCACGTCCTACGACCTTGCGGAATTCGTGAGGTCGGTATTCGAGGCGCAGGCCGTGCGGGAAGAGGGCGCGACCCAGGAACACATCGGCATGCTGATTACCGACGAGATCCTGAGCCTATCCATGCTCCGTTACGCGGGACAGCCGCTGCCGGTCGAGGGCAGCAACCCCATTGCCATCGAGCGCATTGGACAAGGTGGACGAATTACGGACGAGGACCTCAGGGGATCGGTAAAGGGCGACGCACCCCCCCCAGCAACGCGCCCACAGGGCACCGCGCTGGTCGAAATGCTGGAGGGCCGCGAAACCATTCCCATGTCCGCCGTGTCCCAGACCGGCCGCAGCAAAAAAACATACCTTCTCTGGGTCCTGTTAGGCATACTGGCTCTGGGCGCCGTGGGCGCGGGCTTCTTCTTTTTCTGGGACATCATCTTCTCGGCCTGACCCGAAGCGGCGGGCAAACCCGCAAACATGTCCATAAATACCGGATATCACTGAAAAATCACAACATCATGAACGGCACTGCAAGCGGTTCACTTCGTCTTGCCGGGAGGGGGACGGCGCATCAGCCTTCGAACGGGCTTCGGGCTGATTCCGGGGATGGCTTTGGGGAGGGCCTTGCCTCTAATGGCGGCATTACGAGCGCCGCGGCGGGTGCGGGACCTCATCCCTACGGTATACGGGACCTCGATTATCGGCTGTTTCTTGCTGTCGGTCCGGATCTGAAGCATCCCAGCGTTGCTTTCAGGCTTGTTTTTCAGGGAAAGCACCACCTTCCATCCTTTATCCGAGTGCTCTACCTGGCCGCTTACAGCGCCCGTCTTGTCAGTGACCCCCTTCAGTTGGAACTTCGCGCCCGAAAGGGACGCCACCTTGACGACGGTCGTAGGCAGGCTCCTTTTATCGAAACCGGCAAAGAACACCCTGGGCGGGTCCGCCCACAGGTCCTTCGACACGGTACCGCTGATGTGCAACCGGATTTCTTTCGGGCTCTTCAGATTGGTCGTGGCGACCACGCTTTCAGACATCCTGCCTTCTTTTTCCCCGGCCTTTATCTTTACCTCGATGGAGGTCCCTTGCTTGCCCTGAACCACCCTGGCCTCGATCCGATCCGGGTTGGACGGTTTCAGCCCCGTGATCTTGAGACCGGCGGGGTCCTTGGCCGTCACCTTGACCGTCTCGGTCCTGATCGCGCCGACGGGGATGCGCCCCAGCCTCAGATAAGAGGGCTCGAACGCCGCGACGACCTGCACCTCGCCGCTCAACGTCAGCTTGAACCTGGGATTCTTGGGGTCGTTGGTAGTGACGGTGACCGACTTCTTCAGCTTTCCCTTACGACCACGAGTGCTGACCTTGACCTCGATTTTTCCTTCCCCACCCGGGGGAACCTTGGACGCCGAAACGACGGCCGCCGTGCAGCCTCAACCACCCCTCGCGGACAGGATATTCAGCACGTCGTCGCCCGTGTTCTTTATCGTGAACACGTGTTTCATCTCTTCGCCCTGGGCCACCTTGCCGAATTCGAAATCCGGCTTGTCGCACGCTATTGAAGGACCGCCCTTGGAGGAACCGGCCCGCGCCTTGTTCGCGTCGGTGGCCGCGGGCTTCTTGTCGGCAAGGGCGGCCTGGTCACCCTTGCATCCCCACAAACCCGCGCCCGCCAGGGCCACGGCAATCAACCACGGGATCTTGCTCCTGACTCTCATTCTGGGCCTCCGTTGTCCGTGACCTGGTCCACAAGCGACGGGCCTAGTCATTGAAGATATAGTCATACCAGAAACGCTTGGATCTGTCCTGCGTGAGATCCACGTGGATGTGCTTGACCTGCGTGTACTCCAACAGACCGTGCGGCCCCAGTTCACGGCCGACGCCAGACTGCTTGTACCCGCCGAAGGGCGCCAGGGCGTTGATCAGATGATAGTCGTTGATCCAGACAGTGCCGGTCCGGATGCGCTTGGCCAGGTCGATGGCCCTGGGCAGGTCCTTCGAAAAGATCGCCCCACCCAGGCCGTAAATGCTGTCGTTGGCCATGGAGATTGCCTCATCCACGAATTCGTACTTGATGACCGACAGCACGGGTCCGAATATCTCTTCCTGGGCGATGCGCATCCCGTTGTCCACCCCGTCAAAAACGGTGGGTTGGATATAGTGGCCCTTCGCGAAACCCTCCGGACGTCCGCCCCCGCAGACCAGTCTCGCCCCCTCGCTCTTGCCGATTTCGATGTATTTCATGATCGTGTCGTATTGCGTCTTTGAAACCACCGGCCCCATGGTCGTCTCGAAATCCAGGGTGTCGCCCAGCTTGATCCTGCCCACGCGTTCCTTCAGACGGGCCATGAATTCGTCGTAGATGGAGGCAGGCACAAAGCAGCGGGTCCCTGACTCGCACACCTGCCCCGCGTGAAAGAAGGTCCCGAACAGGGCGCCGTCCACGGCCAGGTCCATGTCCGCGTCCTCCAAAACGATGCTGGGACTCTTGCCGCCCAGTTCCAGGGTCACTTTCTTGACGGTGTCCGCGGCCATTTTCATGACGTTGCGCCCCGTTTCTGTCGACCCGGTAAGGGCCACCTTGTCCACCAGGGGGCTGGTGCACAGCTCCTTGCCGACCACGGAACCGGCCCCGATCAGCACGTTCAGCACACCGTCCGGAAGCCCCGCCTCCATGGCGCACCGCGCGAACTCCAGGGCGGTCAGGGGTGTGTCGGATGCTGGCTTCAGCACGGCCGTATTGCCCATGATGAGGGCCGGGGCCACCTTCCAGATGGTCATCATGAAGGGGAAGTTCCATGGAATGATGCCCGCGCAGACCCCAATGGGTTCGCGGTTGACGAAATTCCACGAAACGTAGGGGAAATCCACCCAGGGCAGGGGTTCGTACGCCGGTATCTTTTCGCCCATTTCGACCAGGAGCCTGAAGTGCTCTATCCCGACCGGCACGTCCATCATGGTGGTCTTGCGGATGGTGGCGCCCCCGTCCATCGCCTCCAACCGCGACAGTTCGGAGTCCCTCTCCTTCAGCTTGTCGCACACCTTGTACAGGATCGCGGCGCGTTCTTTTGGCGACAGCCCGCTCCATACCCCTGAGTCGAAGGCCTTGCGGGCCGCCTCCACGGCCCTTTTCGCGTCGCCCTTGGTCGCCACCGGCACCTCGGCTATCGGCTCCTCGGTGGCTGGATTGAAGGTCGGCCTGGTTTCCCCCGACTCTGCATCGACGAACTTGCCGTCGATAAGCATCTGATAACGCTCCATGATGTCTTCCTCAACAGTGTTTGAGGGGCATTCTATCGGGTCGGGCAGGTCGAATCAACGAGGCGTTTCACGATTATACCTTGCCCCGAAATGGCCCGGAACCGTAGAATGGCCCATTCCAGGAGGACGATGATGGACTCGATGGACTTGCAGCGAACCCTGCCGGGGCACCTGGCGCACCCGATTGCCCGGGCATACGAGGCGGAAAGCGCGAGGGATTTCGGGGCATTGATGCTGTACGCGGGCCATAGACTATTGCGATGGGCGCTGGCCTGCCGCGACGGGTGGGCGGCCTCGACGGTCCTGCAGCCTCGGTTCGGGGACCTGGCTGAAGCCCTGCTGAAACCGGCGGCGGACGCCGGGGATAAGGGGCCCCTTTCGGACGCTGTCGCCAAGGCCCTTGAAAACGAGGAAGCAGGCAAGGCCATAAACGACCTTCTGGCTGCCGCGGAACTTTTCCTGACGCCGGAAATGACGGCGGACGACGCGGAAGGCCTGGACGCCCTGTCCCTGGAATGCGCGCGGATCGTGGAGCGCCTCGCGACCGCATTGGCCCCAGTCTTTGAATCGAGCGTGGTCACCGGGGGGCCGGATCGCCCTGATACGGCTTTTCCGTGGACCGGGCCCGGCGGCCACGGCGCCTTCAGACTGGAACATGGCCTGGAATCCTCCGGCACTCTGTTGGTCGGCGGCGATGGAAAGCCACCGATCCCCTTGGGGCCGGCCTCCATGGACCAGCCTCCATTGCCCCTGCTGGCCTTTCCAGGGCCGGAAAACGGAGGCTGGTGGGAGACCCCTTGCGGCTCCGTAAGACGCGACAATGGCAGGCTGGACACGCCCTTGGGTGAACTGACCCCCAACAAGGCTCTGGGCCGCCTTTTCCTGTGGCTGTTGGACCCGGACGACAACCCCACCCACGCCGCGGAGCGACTGGCCGACGCGGGCCTGCCCATGGCGGGCGCGGAGCTGATGATCGCCTCGATTGCCGTGAACGCCGGCGATATGTCTCCTGAGTCGCTGGAGGAGGCCGTTCATTTCCTGGGCGAAAACGACCTGACTACCGATGCGTTGAACGCCTTTTTCCTGGCGGAAATGGAAACCGCTGAGGCGGCGTTGCGCGAGGCCGACGACCTAAAGGGGGTATCCGAGGTCCTGCTCAGACGCCAGCAGTTCGAAACCGGCGCCGCGAAGGTCCTGACCCTGTCACGCCTGGCAAATCTCTTCCGCGACAAACTGGATGACGCGGACGCTGGATTCGTGTGCCTTTTGAGCGCCATCGAGGAGGCCCCGGACGACGGTACGGTCCTGGACGACCTGGTCGAGGAGGCGCGCCGTTCCGGGAAGGAGGCCGAGGCGGCGGACCGGCTCAAGCAACTGGCCGGGACCAACGCGGGACAAGTCGGTCTGGCGCTCGTCAGGGCCGCGGCGGACCTGTACGCGGATGCGGGGACTGACCCTGAAAAAGAGGCCGAAGCCCTGAAAGCCGCCCTTGAATCGGGGCCCGACGACCACGACCTGCTGGTGCGGGCATCCGAGGTCGCGGTGAAGGTGTCGGATGACGCCTGGCTCGAAGAGGTGTTGCGGGCGCGAATAGACGCCGCCCCGGACAACGTGGCCAGGATGGAGGCCGTGCTGGCCCTGGCCGTGCTGCTGCAGGACCGCCTTGATCGCCCCATGGAAGCGGCCGAGCTGTATCGACGCGCGATGGTGATGGACCCCAACCACAAGGAATCATTCGAAGCCCTGGTCGCAATCGAACTTGCCGCGGGCAAACCGGAGGACGCGAAAAAGGACTGTGAGGACCTGCTGGACAGGACCTTCGACCCGGTCATGCGCGCCGCGGTACTCAGGAGCTATGCCTCCCTGCAGATGGACGTGTTCAAGGATGAAGCAGCGGCAGCGGCCGCCCTGTCGGAGGCGTTTTGCCTGGATTCCGGCGACGCGGCGGCGGCGCAACTGCTCGGCACCCTCTACGAGGGGCTGGGCGAATGGGGCAGGCTGATCGGTTTCCTGCGGCGCAGGACACGCGAGGACCCGGACAATGCAGTGGTCCATCTCTTGAAGATGGCGGAAATATCCAGAAGGAACCTGAACGACCCGGAGGCCGCTCTGGGTTTCCTGACCGAGGCGGCCGCTCTCGCGCCCGACGACCCCGGCCCCAGGGATGCGATAAGGGCGCTTCACGAGGAACTGGGACTGTGGGCCGAGGTGGCGCGGGACCTGGAAACGGCGGTGGATGCGGCTCAACCCGACGCCAGGACCGACATCCTGGTGCGGCTGGGTGATACATATCTGGACCGTCTGTCCCTCAGGGGGCGGGCCAAGGACGCCTTCTGGAGGGCAATGGACACGGCGCCCCAGGCGGTCGCGGCCGACCTGGCCCGCAGGCTGGCGGACCTCCACCGCGAGGACGGTGAGGACGACAAGGAACTCGATGCCCTGAAAGAGGCGGTGAAAGCGGCCGGCGATGACGATCGCGCCGCCGACATCCATGCCGAAATGGGCAGAATCGCCCTGGAGCCGCCCGCCGACCGTGCGAAAGCGCGGGAACACCTGGAAAAGGCGGTGGCGCTCAATCCGGTACATCCGGAAGCGGTCGAAAGGCTTGCCGTCATGCTTTTGGAGGATGATCAGGCGGAAAGGGTCCTGCCCCTCGTTGAGCCCCTGGCGCAGGTAGCCGCAAAGGCCGATGACCCTGACGAGGAGCGTAGGCTGAGGCTGCTTGCGGCCGGCGCGGCCATGAAGTGCGCGGACCTCCAGGCGGCCTCCTCCCAATACGCCCGCGCGGTGGAATTGGACCCTGCCGACTACAGGTCCCGGGTGACCCTTGGCTGGCTGCTCGCAAAGGACGGCAAGGACCAGGAAGCGGTCGATCTGCTGTCGAAAGTGCTCGATGAAGCGGAGGAAGCCCTGACCCCCATGGACCGGATCGAGGTGCTGGACACCATGGCGGGGTGCGCCGCACGTCAGGGCGACCACGCGCGGGCATTAGAGATGCTGGACGCCGCGTACAGGCTCAAGGGCCTGCCGGATGCGGAGGCTTTGAGGGGTCTGGTGGACGCGGCCCGGAAGGCAGGGGATGGGAAAAAGACGACCGCCTACCTGGAAGAACTGGTGGCGGCTCAGACCAAAGGACCCCAGCGTTTCGCGGACAAAGTGCTTTTGGGCGATACCCTGCGTGGAGAAATGGACGATCCTGCGGGCGCGATGCATTGGTACCTGGAGGCGGCCGAGGAAGGGGTCTCGCCCAAGGCTGCCCTGCACAAGGCGCTGGACGCCGCCTTGGCCGCCGGCGAGAACGAAGATGCCGCAACCATCCTGAAGCGCATCATCGAATTGGAACAGGACGGCGCGAAGCGGGCTCAATACCATTACGCCCTGGCCCTCCACGTCATGGAACACCTGAAGGATTCCGCGACAGCGCGCCAGCACCTATGGACATCTTTGGAAATGGACCCCGATCAGGAGGATGCGGTCAAGGCGCTGGAGAATCTGCTGGCGGCCGACAACGATGAAGAGGGACTGGCCAGGCTCCTTCAACTCCTGGCGCGGCACTACAGGCTGAGCGGTCAAGAGGACAGGCTGCTCCAGACCCTGCGCAGGCTGGCCCAGGGATACGACGAACGCCTGAACAACCCCATTCTGGCGGCCCAGACGCTCGAACAGCTCATCAAGGAGGCCCCCGGGGACGTGGACGCAACCGTACGCCTGGCCGAAGTCCTGACCAGGGCGCCGGGGAAGGAGGCGGACGCGCTTCAGGCTCACCGGAGGGTCCTGGAACTGGACCCAACGCACGAGGCGTCATACCGCGCGATCAGGGACCTGTGCGTGGTGCTTGGGGACGAGGACGGGGCTTGGACGGCTGCTGCGGCCCTCAAGGTCCTGGGAAGCGCCACGGAAGCGGATGCGGCGGCCTTCGAGGCCGGTCGTCAACCCGCGCTGATGTTGAAACGGGACAGCCTTCCGGACGGCGCGTTTCAGAAACTGATCGCGGACCCGGGCGCGGATCCCGGCCTGGCGCGCGTGCTGTCCATTCTTTACGACCCCCTGCGCGCCATGCTCCCGTGGAAACAGCCGAAAGACCTGGGTCTTGGGGACAAGGACCTACTGGACATGCGTGAAAAGGGGACGCTTCAGAACATGGCGGCCGCGGCGTCCAAGGTGCTGGGCATACCGTTGCCCCTTTTGTACAGGGCGCGAGGCAGGAAGGGGCTGGCCAAGCTGGCCTTCAATCCGCCGGCCCTGGCAATCGGGGACGACGTGGTCGGAGGATGGCGCGGCAAGGAACTGCGATTCGGGCTGGGGCGGGCATTGACCACTTTTGCCTCCGGGTTTCAGTTGGCGGGCATCTCGGAGGCCGACACCCTGCGGCTGTTCTTCCTGGCCGCCCTGAGGATAGCCTTTGACGATTACCCGGTGCCGGAAGACACCAAGGGCGTGGATGAAATGGCCAGGGACCTCGGCAAGGCCCTGGCTCCCGAGATGCGGACCGAGATTCACGCGATACTTACCATGTTCCGCCGTGAACAAAAGCCCATTGACTCGGAGGCCTTCCTTCGGGGAGTGGACCTGACCGCGTCGAGGGCGGGCCTGTTCCTGGCCAACGACCTGTACGTGGCCGGCGGCATCCTGTCCGAGGACTCGCTGTTCTTGAGCGACCTGGAATACGGCGACCGCGTGACCGATCTGTGCGCATGGACGGTCTCTTCACGATACGCCGAACTGCGTCACAAGATGCTGCGGACCACGTAACCCGGTTGAGGTGACATGAAGGGCCGGGCCGAACGCAGCGAACACCGCGGAATCGAAGCCATTCGGCTTTCGACCAGGACATCCCGAATGATGGGATACTCCGTTTTCTGCTTTTTGTGGGACGGGGTCCTTGTGGATTCCGGGTTCCTGCACGCCTGGGATGCCCTGCGGCACTTCCTGAAAGGCAAAAGGGTCGATGTCCTCCTGCACACGCACGCCCACGAGGACCATGCCGGCAACTCGGCCGCGATCATCCGGACCAAGGGTGCGGACGCGCCCGCCCCTGGGATACTGGCCGAGGCCCTGGCGCATCCGGAAAGGGACCACTACCGCTGGTTCAGGACAATGACATGGGGAGCGCCACCGGAGCCATGCCTGGCGAGGATAATGGACGGCGACGTCGTTTCGGTAGGAAATCGGCGTTTCAGGTACGTGCCCACCCCAGGCCACTGCCCGGCCCACCATGTTGTCTTTGAAGAAACCACGCGCACCATGTTCACCGGGGACCTGTACCTGGCGCCGGTGGTCCGTTTCGCATCCCGGCACGAGGACCTGGGCCGGACCATCGCGTCCCTGCGCAAGGCGGCGGCGTTGGAGCCTGAGATTATGTTCGATTCCCACCTCGGCGCTTTGGACGACCCCATAAGACGACTGAACGAGAGGGCCGACAACATGGAGGCGGTGCAAGATCGCGTCCTGGAACTCGACGCGCAGGGGCTCGAACCCAGGGAGATTACCCGGCTCGTCCTGGGCAATGAAAACCACCTGAGCTGGATCACCCGCGGGGACTTCAAAAAGCAGAACGTGGTCTGGTCTTTCCTGAAGGGGAAAGGCGGGGTCTGACCCCGCTTTTTCACCTATTTTCGCAGGGACGCCACTGGGGTTCGCCGGGGAAGCGGGGCTGGATCAGGATGCCGGCCTTGCGCGCGGCCTCATCAAGGTCTGTCTTGCCCCTTTCGATCAGGACACCGTGCTCGGCCCACTTCAACATCTCCCAGTCCGTCCATGCATCACCGAAGGCCAGAACTGGCCTGCGCCCCGCAAATTTCTTGATCGCCTCCACCTTGCCCTTCCGGTAGGTTACGGGCGTCAGCAAGTCCCCGGTAATGCGGCCGGCCTTTTCCTGCGACCTGTTTCCGATCACCTTGTCAGCCGGTATGCCGTAGGCACGCGCGGCCTCTTGCACCACCGTCCGGGGCGAGGCGCTTGCGACCCACACGTCGAAACCCGCGTCCTTCAGGCGTTTGATCATGGCCCTGATCGGCGACCGGAGTCCTATGCCCTCCTGCACCGACACCGGCTCGCCCTTGAGCCCATGGGGTCCATACTCGCGCAGGCACCTGCTCTGTCCCATGGCGTGGTCCATAGACTCCCTGGTGAGGCGATGAACCTCGTCCGGCGTCATGCCTTTGAGGACCTGGACCAGGTAGGCCAGGCCGCCCTCTTTTCCCGTGTCCTTCCACAGCCCGTAATATCTTTGCAGGACCTTGTATCTGATGCGGGCCTTGATCAGTTCCCTCTGGCGCCCTTTGGACACCTTCTTCAGTGAGGCGAACAGGGCCGCGGTTTCCTCGGGAAACACGCGCGACGCCGGGTCGGCGGGGTCGAACCCGTACCAGACGCGGTCCGCCTGATACATCAGCAGCGAGTGCGAGATGTCGCCGTCGATCATGGTGTTGTCGAAGTCGAACACGGCCAGGGGGCGTTCCTTTTCGTTTGCCGAATGGCCTTCGTGTTGCCGGATTGCGGATCCGACCATACGATCCACTTCTTCGGACCACCCGTCGGCGCCCCTGCACGAGGCAAAAACAAGGAGCAGCGATAGAAACAGCGCAACGGTTCGAGCCATGAAAGACCCCTGAATCAGTAGTCGATATCCACACCCAGATCGTAGTCTACGACATCGGGAAACAGTTTTTCGTACAACGCTTTACGCTGTCCAGTGGTCAGGTGCAGGTACGCGTATCTAACCAGGTGGCCGGCCACCATACGGCAATAGTTGCGCGCCTCGTTGTACGAGATGTGCTCGACCATTTCATCGAACGGCAGGCCGCGATGCGCCTCCATGAACCGCCTGATGGGCGGCGCTCCCGCGTTGTACGCAGCGGAAGCGAACACGATCTGGCCCTTGAAGTCCCTCAGCAGGGCGCCCAGATAATAGTTGCCGAACAGCAGGTTGCGGCCCGGGCCGAAGAACGAGTCCACGTCGAACGGAACGCCAAGGGCCTTGGACACTACCCTGGCCGTCTTGGGGATCATCTGCATGATGCCCAGGGCCGCCGTGTGTGATACCTGCCCGTGCCGATAGCGCGATTCCTGGCGCATGATCGAGTAGATCCAGTGCTCGGGCATGGCGAATCTACGGGACAGAACGTCCGCCAGGTCGTGGTGGGCGCGTGGGTAGCGCAGCATCCAGAAAAGGGCTGATTTACGGTCCGGCACGCCGCCCATGCGGCCCGCGAACTCGGATCGGGCCCGCCTGTAAAGGGCATGATAATCCTCGATCGTGTCATACACGGTCAGCAGCAATCTGGCTTTTTCCCTGCCCTTGAAACGTCTTTCGACCCTGCGGGCGATGCGGCCGTAGGCCTTGCGGGCACGTTCGATTTCACCAACCTCGGACAGGTCCCTGACCTCGCGCAACCGTTTCGCTAGGGCCGGCGGCAGTCTGTCAAAGGGCCAGTAGTCAGCCGGTTCGGGCAGGCCGACCGCCGGGCCCGACATCCATTTCGGCAAAGGCGTCCCCTCCCACTGATTCAACCTCTTGGCCCCCAGCACCGCGTACCAGGTCATGGGGTAGCGCTCCACGACCATCTTCATCAGCCGAACAGCCTCGTTGCGGTGACCAATGGCCCAGTCTGCCATGCCGCCCCAGTACATCGCCTTGCCCGCCACCAGAGGATTGCCCATCCGGATCATGCGATCAAATACCTTGAGGGCCTCACGGTAACGTTTCAATTTGTACAGGGACCACGCCTTGGCCCAAACGATGTAGGACCTCAGTTTGTGCCTCTTTACCTTGCGAAGGAATCCGTCGAGGTAAGGCAGGGCCTTCTGGTAGCGACCATGGTCGTATGGTAGCCAACCCAGGTAATACAGGGCCTTGACCCGCCTTTTGCCCCTGGGGGCCATGGACAGATATTTTCCGTACAGGTCGGCCGCTTGATCGTACTCCTCCAGCCGCGCAAGGGACCTGGCCTTGAGGTAGACGGCCTCCGCAGCGCCGAGCGCGCCCCCTTTCCGGGCCAGATCAAGGAATTCAATGGCCTTTCTCGCGTCATCCCGCACGTAGATCAGATGTGACATGGCCAGGCGCATGGCCAGGCGAGCCGAGTGATCGCCCGCCTTCCAAAGGGATTCCAGCACCCGCTGGTAACCCTCGTACTCCATGGACTTAAAGAACGAATCGGCCCTCTTTCGCAGTTGATCCCGGTCCAGGTCCGATTCCTTCAGGCCCGCCTTGCCGGCCGCGGGCGTCGCCGGGAACTCCGTGACCAAGCGGACCAGGAATTCGCGCTTTTCGGGCTCGTCGGATGCCTGGGCCAGGACCAGCAGGGCCTCTGCCCTGCGGTTTGCCGAAACCGCGTTCTTCAGGACCTCCAGCGCCATCCTGCGGGCGCCGACAGCGTCCTTGCGCTTCAGAAGCTCCCGGGCCAGCAGGATGCGCGCATCGTCCGCCAGCCGCCTGTCCGGGTTTTTCTTCAAGAACCGAGTCAGGGCGTCCTTCGCCCCCGGGTCCTGCGCCAAAGACATCGCCCTGGCCCGCTCCCAGGCATGCAGGTCGCCAAGCGCGCGCGGGAGCACGTCAAGGTCGATCAGATCAAGGGCCTTGAGAGCGTCCCTGGGATGACCCGCCGCGATCCTCGCCCTCGCCAGCAGCAGCAGGGTCTTGGCGCGCTCGCGGGCCGGCATGGGCCTGGACGCGGCATCCGTGAAAAACGCCTCGGCGCGACCAGGGTCCAACAGCCTCAGATAGGCCAGGCCTTTTTGCCTGTTTTCGCGCCACGGGGCATCCGGGACCTCGAACCGCTCGCTCTTCACGGTTGGGGTGTCTGCTTTACCGCCCCCGATGGCGACGAGCATCGTCACGGCCATTGCAGCTGTCGTCAGCACCGCCACGCCAGGTCATCCTCGGTCGGCAAGAGGCAATAGTATCATCGCTTTCCGGTAATTGCGGACTGTGGGCGTGTTTGATGCGGCTGGCCGGCCGACGCAAGCCTGACCGAAAAAGTGATATCATCCGGCGCCGCGCTGTAGCGGGGTATTTACAACCAGGGAATGTCAATG
>JAADHL010000165.1:14164-17266 GCA_013151875.1 Deltaproteobacteria bacterium | reverse complement strand
GAACCATTATTTTGGATCACGCCGAGTCACGGGTGCTTTTCAACCTGGGAGACCTGGAAGGACGGGTGGGCACCATGGACCAGGGGGTACGTGCATGGGAGGCCGCGGCCTTCAGCGATCCCCTCGGAAACGGCGCCACCATGACCGTCCGCTTCACTCCGGATGATGGGCCGCCCACCCTGATTACGTCCGTGGACCTGCGCGCGGACACAGGGTATGTGACCGCCCGCGTCGTGGCTTCGTGGGACCAACCTCAAAACGGCGCGATAAAGGTGACCCGGCTGTCCCCGCTGGTTGCCGACGCCGACACCGGGGGCGCCCTGTACGTGGGCGACGACCCCGCCAAACACCGCATGCTGGAAAACGGGTACGACCTGTACCTGGACATGGCGGCCCAATTGCACCAAATCGGCGACGGAGGCTCCCTGCTGTTCGGCCCCGGCGCCAGCAGCAACTGGAACGTGGCCATATACGATCCGGACAGCCGCAAAAGCCTGGTCGCGGGTTTCATGTCATCCGATCGGGGTACGGGCATCTTTGGCCTGGACTACGACGAAGCAGCGGCCAGGGTCGATGGGTCCAGAAAGGGCTTCACCCGGTTCGATGCCATTTCGTATTGCATGGACCAGGGACGCGCTCCGATCCCCGCTGCAGGGGGAGGCGCCGGCCTCGCGTCCGAACTGCTGTACATTGATTTTCTGCCTGAAACCGTGTTCGACGGGCTCGAATCCTTTGCCCGCCGGTACGCGGCCCGCATTTCCAAAAAGGTGTGGACCGACGTGCCCACGGGCTGGAACAGTTGGGGCGGCGGATCGGGCAGCGGTGGTCTGGGCACGAACATCGACGAGGCCCTGGTCATGGCCAACCTGGATGCAGCGGTCCAGGACTTCAAGCCCTTTGGCATGAAGTACTTCATGCTGGACGACGGGTGGCAGGACATAGAGGGTGACTGGAACACCAACAAAGAGCGTTTTCCAGACCATGACGGCATGGAGGGCATGGCGTGGCTGGCAAAAAAGGTCTCGGAAAAAGGAATGATACCCGGGATATGGATATCCCCGTTCGAGATCAGCAAGAAAAGCAAACTGGCCCAGGAACACCCCGACTGGTGGGCGGACGTAAGCATGTTCGGCGCGGGGTTCGTGCCCAGCGACGTGTACATACCGGATCTGTCCCGCCCGGACGTGCTGGACTGGGTGGAATCCCTGTTCAGGAAGGTCACGCAAGAGTGGGGATTCAAGTGGGTCAAAATGGATTTCAGCTACTTCGCCCTGTTCGCCACCAACCTGGACAATCCGGACATGACCCCGTCGGAGGCGTTCCACGACGCGCTGGCGCGCATCCGCGAGGCCATTGGTCCCGAAACTTTTTTCCTGATGATCTCGGCCACGGGCATCTCGTTCGATCAGGCCGACGGCAACCGCATCACCCTGGACAACGAGCCCTGGTGGGGAGACGACACGACCATCTTCGAGCAGGGCTTCAAGTCCACCTACGCAACGGTGATTCGTCGCTACTACCTGAACCACAACCTCTGGATAAACCACCCGGATCTGCTTTTCTGGCGTGACAACTACGGGTTGACGATGGAAGAGGCGCGGGCATGGACCACTGCGGTCGGCCTGACCGGGGGCATAGTGAAGCTGGGTGAAACCTACACGGACATGCACGACCACCCGGATTGGCGCGAACAAGTCTATCAGATCCTGCCGGTCTATCCCCACAGCGCAAGGCCCCTGGACCTGTTCGACCGCGAATACCCGGAGGTGCTGGACCTCAAGGCAGAACGCGAAGGACGAAAATGGCACGTTCTGGGGCTGTTCAATTGGGGCAGGAACCGCGCAATCGGGGGAACCTGGGAGGAGTCCGGCAAACGGACCCTGACCGTGGACCTGGCTGATCTGGGTCTGGACGCGTCAAAGCGCGTCCTGTCATTCAACGCGTGGGACAGGGACTGGACATGGATAGAGGACGGCAAGGTGAAAGAGACCCTTGATCCGCACACCACGCGGGTTCTGATCCTGCGTGAAAACCCGGACGAGCCCGCCGTCGTGTTCACCACCAGACACCTGCTGGGCGGGGCGGTAGAGGTGCATGACGAGGCATACGACGCGGGTCTGCACACGCTGGTCGCCTCGGTGGATACCGTGCCCGGCACGCCCATTACCGTGTTCGCGTTCGACGCGGGCCTCACGCTCGACGACGTTGATTTGGGAACCGGAGAGCCGCCCCAGGGGGCCGACCACGCCCAGGACGACGGCATCGCATGGCTGACGTTCACCCCGACCGAGGCCGAAACCACGGTCGGCTTCAAGTTCTTAGAGCCCGTGGAATAGCGATAACGACCAGCGACAGCAGGATCAACCAGACTACTGACGGGGATCCGGTCCGTCCCGCGCTGCACGCCCCTTCAGGCGCAATCGGGAAGTGGGACCAGACGTCGGTCCCCCCGGATGCATCGGCGACCACGATTTCGGTGGTCTGCTCCCCTGTCGACACAAAGGCATCTTCCCTTTCCGGTTGTGATTCCGTCACCGCACCGCCGTCCGAGGCGGTATCCGGACAATGGGTCTCCAAGGCCGTTTCCGCAAAGGCGGCGGCGTCCGGCGCGAGGGCGTCATCAGGATAGTCCAGCGGCTCCGGCATCGCCTCAGGCGGCGATTCAGGCGCGCAGTCCGGTATGGTGGACCAGCCAGGGCCGTCCTCGTTCAAGCCGCCGGAAAGCAACGCTTCCCTGACGTACCCGTATGACTCGTCCGACATCAGAATACCGGCGTGCTCTGTGAACGGGGTCTGACATTCGATGTTTTCAGCGCCCTCCAGCTTGCCGCCCGTAGCAGGGATGATGATCTCGTCGTACTTGGACCAGATGCAGGTGTACAGGGTGTCTCCCGGGGTCTCGTCACCCTGCAACAGATCGGCCAAGGCCTCGTTTTCCTTCCACGCGCCCTCTTTCGAGCCGATGCACATTTCCTGAGTACCGCACGACAAGGGGTCCAGACAGGCTGTCACCGTGCCATGGAACGCGCCCGCCAGGGAAACCAGTTTGCGCACCTTGCGCACGCCGCACATGTGCTTGAGGTAGTACAGGACATTCAACGA
>JAADHL010000165.1:0-14079 GCA_013151875.1 Deltaproteobacteria bacterium | reverse complement strand
TGGTCCGGGTCGCAGCCCTGCACGAACTTGAATGATGGAGTCGCCAGGTATTCCTCGGGCCATCCGTCGGCAATCAGATTCTTCTTCATCGTGGCCCAGGTCGCGGGACCGGCATTCCCGATGACGAACCAGCCGTGCACCATGAGAACAGGGGTCCTGGTGTAGTCCGCGGTCACCGTTTCAGCGGACGCCGGGACAGCCGGAACCAAGACAAAGACCAACACCTTCAGGACATTACGTAAAGCCGCGTGCCAGTTTGCCGTCACCGCCATCAGGTCCCGTTGCTCACCTTGATGATATAGCTCGTCTCGGCGCAGTTGGCGGCACTGCCGGATGACCGGTACACCTTGATGTAATACTTGGATGTATCGTCGGTGCAGTACGTGAAGCCCTTGCAGTCGTCGCTGTTGCCGCTTTCGCAGCAATCCGTGGAGGGCTCGCAGTCCCACAATCTGGCGCCGGGCTTGGTGACGCAGGGGTCCTCACCCGCGTCCAGGCCCGCTGGGCTCTTGCCGTTGAAATTGGTGAACCAGTCGTAGGATTTCCAGTCGCCGCCGCACACCGGCGTGGAAGAACACGAATCCCGCACCACCTGGATTGAAATTGAATTGTCGGTCGGAAAGATCACCGACACCTGGACGTCGAACCTGTCATGCCCGGGGGCGGCCAGGTTTCCCGAGTCCGGGGAATCGGTCGCCTTGAACCAGTACCAGTCCACGTCCCCGTCCGGCACGATCTTGCCGGCCACCGTGGTAGTGGCGCCGTTGTCGGCGAACGTGCCGAGGTCGATCGCGCTGACGCAGGCGTTGGCGGTGTTGTCGGTGGCGTCCTGCTGGCACTCGCAGCCGTCGGAAAAGGACTTGTTCACGTCAAAGTACCCTGCCGAGCACGACGCAACTACGCAAACGCCGTCTACGCACCCGGGATCGCCCAGGGGCACCGCGCCGCACTGTTCAAGGGGATCTCCCTCATCCGTGGTCCCGTTGCAGTCGTCGTCCACGCCGTTGCAGGCCTCAAAGGCATCAGGGTGCACATCAGGGTTGTTGTCCTGACAATCGCCGCCGCTGGTCGTGCTGTACTGGCCAGTGGGGCCGCACAGACATCTGGAGTCCGAGTTGGTCCCATACTGGTCGATGTCTCCGTCGTAGTAATAGGTCACGCAACCGATCGCGCCCTCAGTGTCCAGCAGACCGTTGCAGTCATCATCCTTGCCGTTGTTGCAGACCTCTTTCTGGTCCGGATTGACCGCGGCGTCCTGGTCCCCGCAGTCTCCCGGCTTGACCGCCCTCCAAAGCCCGCTCTCGTAACAGAAGTATTTGTATGCCTGGGTCCCGTACCCATCACCGTCCTCGTCGTAATAGAAGGCCTTGGCGCTCAGCGCGTTCTCGTCGTTCTGGGAGCCCGTGCAGTCGTTGTCCTTGCCGTCGTAGCAGATCTCCTTCTGGTTCGGATTCACCTGCGGATCCGCGTCGTCACAGTCCCCGCTGAATTTCGTCTTGTAGTCACCCACCGCCGAGCACAGGCACCTGAAATCAGTGGTGCCCCAGTTGTCGCCGTCGTTGTCGAAATAGAACTTCGTGCAGTCAATGGCGTTCTCGTCGTTCTCGCTGCCGTTGCAGTTGTCGTCCTTGCCGTTGTTGCATATCTCCTGCACGCCTGGGTTCCTCAGTGGGTCGGCGTCATCGCAATCTCCCGAAACCACCGCGTTGTACGTTCCGGTAGGCTCGCACAGGCACTTGGAAAGCTCCTTGCCGTACCCATCCTTGTCACCGTCGTAGTAGTACACCAGGCATCCCTGCGCGTCCTCCTCGTCCGGCAGGCCGTTGCAGTTGTCGTCGATCCCGTTGCAGGTCTCCAGCGCGAGGTGGCCCACCGTGGGGTCGAGCGGCGCGCAGTCGGTTTCGTTCGGGTCCCCGTCACCGTCGATATCGTCGTCGCAAGCGTCACCGATCCCGTTGTCGTTCATGTCGGCCTGGTCGGCGTTGGCCGTCGTGGGGCAGTTGTCCACATCATTCGCAACGTCATCACCGTCGATGTCGTCGTCGCACGCGTTCCCGGCCCCATCCAGGTCCATGTCTTCCTGCAGGGGATTGAAGGTCCACGGGCAGTTGTCGTCCTCGTTTGAAATCGTGTCCCCGTCCCAGTCGTCCTCGCATGCATCTCCGATACCGTTGTCGTTGGCATCAGTCTGGTCCGGGTTGAACACGGTGGGGCAGTTGTCGGCCGGATCGGGGTCGGGGCAGCCTACGTTCGGATTGTCCACCCCATCATTGTCCATGTCGCAGTCGCAGACGTCCCCCACTTTGTCCTGATCGATGTCGGACTGATTCGGATTCGCAAGCCAGGGACAATTGTCATCGTCGTCGGGCACCTTGTCGTTGTCGTCGTCAGGGTCGCACACATCCCCAAGTTCATCAGAGTCGTTGTTTTTCTGATCAGGATTGTAGTCGGTCTTGCAGTTGTCCACGATGTTCAGGATCCCATCGCCGTCCATATCGTCGTCACAGGCGTCCCCGAAGGCATCGCCGTCCAGATTGGCCTGGTTCTCGTTCGGGACGAACTGACAATTGTCCAGAAAGTCCATGATCGTATCGTTGTCGTCGTCGTCGTCGCACAGGTCCCCCATGTCGTCCGCGTCATGGTTGGCCTGGTCCGGATTCTTGACATACGGACAGTTGTCCACCATGTCCGGCACGCCGTCATTGTCGTCGTCGTCGTCGCAGGCGTCGCCCAGCAGGTCTTCCGGATAGTCGTTGTTCTCCTGGCCCGCATTGGGCGTGGTCGGACAGTTGTCCTTTGCGTTCAGAACTCCGTCCCCGTCCACATCCGGGTCCACGCAGTCCGCGATTCCGTCCAGGTCCAGGTCGCTGTATCCGTCGTCGACTTTGCCGTTGCAATCATCGTCCTTCCCGTTGCAGACCTCGGGCGCCGCATATGACCCCTGACAGACCTCCTCCCCGGTCAGACAGAATGTCTTGCCTTCACAGGTCCCGTAGATATTCTCCAACGGACACACCTTGCTGGGCACGTTGTCGTCGATCTTGCCGTTGCAGTCGTCATCCTCCAGGTTGCATTCCTCAACCTTGGGCACCAAGGCGTCGCACTGGGACGCGCAGGTCCTTTCGCCCCAACATCTGCCCGCCTCGTTTTCGTTGTAGCACTCGGTCAAGAACCCGCCCTGGATGAACTTATCGGTGCATGGGCAATCCGCGCCACCCTCCGGACGACACTGCTTTACCAACCCACGGTCGACCTCCAGGCCAACGCATTCGTACCCCTCCGGGCACTCTTTGGATGTCTCGCACTGGACCCCGCAGAACCGTCCCTGAGGTCCGTATTCGATACACAGAAACGACTTGCCCTGCCCGCCGAAAGGAGGGATGCAATCCTCATCGTCCCTGCACGGCTGACACAGGGTCTGGAACGGAGGCACGCAGCAGAACAGGGTGTCCGGGGCCGTGGCGCAAACCGTACAGGACCAACCCTGGGGACAGTCCTCCTCCACAAAGCACTGCGCGGTGCACTCCCTGCCGTCCATGGTATCCACGCAGAATCCGCTGTAGCACTCGTTGTTGGTCTGGCATGGACACCCGTTGCCGCCCGGGCAGTTCGAAGGACCGCCATCGACGTTGTCCCCGCCGTCCTGGGAGTCACCCAGGGCATCCTGGTCCGTCACGTCTTGATCCGTCGCATCATGGCCGTTCACCTCTTGACCCTGGTCCTCTTCCCAAGCATCGAAAACCGTTTCGGCCTGTGCATCCTCCATGGCTGCTTCAGCATCGAACAGGTCCGACGCAATATCATCGGAGTGGGTGTCGCCCGTTGTGGCGCCTCCCCCGCATCCCGCACCGGCAAGCAGTCCCGCAGCGAACATCGTCACAATCGCGCACACATAACCGGATCTGGACATGGAGGACCTCCCCGAGAACCAAGGACCTAAACCCAAAATATTTTAGGTAAAACCATGTCAAAAAGAAAGAAACACCGACTCCCTCCAAATTACATTGACACCCCAGAAGCCCATTGCCTACAATGCGCGCCGTGTCTGCGGCGAGGTGCCGAATGCGACCCATGCCCCTCTGGAAAACGCCCATCCTGCCTGCGATTGCGCTTGTCATCGGCCTGGCATTGCCATTGAGGGCCTCGGCTGCCCGGATAACCGATTTCCAGCCCGACACCGTCCGCCTGAACTCCACCTTGCTGGTCTATGGCGAGGGGTTCGGTCGCGGAATCGACCCGTCCTGGGGCCTCTTTCTGGACGGCAAACTGATTTCGACTGACGGAAAGGCAAGGCCGGCGCCTCGGGTTCGCATTCCAGCCGTGCGCGTGAGCGACGAACAGGTGCGGGCCCAGTTGCCGCGCGCCCTGGTGGATGCCTGGACGGTCTCTCAGGCCAGGTTCGAGGGCACCGTTTCAATAGACGGTCCAGTCAAGGCGGCGCCCCTGCCTGTGGCCTTTTCGGTCTTCCCTCCGGACGTGTTGACACTGTTGACCGGTTTTGTGGGCTTCGCGAACGAATCCTCCACCATGCCCCCCATGTGGTCCATTCTTGCCTCGTACTTTGCCCTCGCGCTGTTCCTTCTTCTGGTGGTGTTCGCCCTGTTCGCCGGTCTGACTTCATGGTTCGAGCGGCGGGTGGCCGGCAGGATGCAGAACCGGATCGGACCCAATCGGGTCGGTCCCCAGGGTGTGCTCCAGTGGCTCGCCGACGGCATCAAGTGCTTCCTGAAAGAGGACTTCATTCCACCCAAGGCCCTGCCCATCCTGTTCCGCGTAGGCCCCTATTTCGCCATGCTGGGCGTGGTGCTGACCCTGGTGACGATCCCCTTCGGGCAGTTTCTGGTCGTGTCCGACCTCAATGTCGGCGTGTACTACGTCCTGGCCGTGACCGGCCTTGTGGTTGTGGGCATCCTGGTGGGTGGTTTCGCCTCGGCCAACAAATGGTCGCTGCTGGGCGGGTTCAGGGCCGCGGCCCAGATCGTGTCCTACGAGATACCATCGGGTCTGGCCGTGGCCACGGTCGTCGTGCTGTCAGGGTCGTTGAGTTTCAACTCGATCGTCAGCGCCCAGGGCGGGTTCCCCTGGCAGTGGAATCTGTTCCACAACCCCTTCACGTTCGTGGCCTTCTTCTTTTTCTTCGTGGCCTCCCTGGCCGAGGGAAACCGCACCCCGTTCGACCTTCCCGAGGCCGAGTCGGAGCTGGTGTCCGGCTACAACACCGAGTACTCGGGCATGCGGTTCGTGTTCTATTTCTTTGCCGAATGGGGCAATCTGTACATCATGTCCGCGTTGATGACCGCCCTGTTCCTCGGCGGGTGGCAGATACCTGCGGTGGCGGCGGCGACTCAGGCAGGTTCCCTTTGGCTCACCGTCCTGGGTTGGGCGCTGTTTACCGCCAAGGCCCTGTTCCTGGTCTTTGTGGTGATCTGGTTGAGGTGGACCCTTCCCAGGATCAGGATCGACCAGTTGATGGTCGTGTGCTGGAAATTCCTGGTGCCCATGGGCGCCGTCGTGTTCCTGGGGGCCGCCGCATGGAAGGTCCTGGTGCACGGCGTGGTCGAACAGATCGCCTCGGTGGTCATTTTCGGCCTCGGCATGGCCCTGGCGGCCGTGTTCGTTGTCAAGGTGGTCCGGACCATCAGGCAGGGGCCCATGGATTTTCATATAAATCCCTTCATGTAGGAATCGGGCGCGGCCGGGAGTTGAGGAAATGACTACGAATCCAGTCAGCGGCTACATCAGGGGCATCTGGGACACGTCCAGCACGATCTTCGAGGGCCTGGTCGTGACCCTGGCGAACTTCCTGAGGCGGCCCATTACCATCCAGTACCCCGACAGGGTGCCTGTCCCCGTTGTCGAGACGCTGCCTCCCAGATATCGAGGCTTCGTCGAGGTGGACCCGCGCCAGTGCACCGGCTGCAAGCTGTGCGCGACGGCATGTCCCATCGACTGCATCCACATCGTGGTGGAAAAAAACCAGGAAAAGCAGCGCGGAATGACCGACTTCTCCGTAGACATCGGCAAGTGCATGTACTGCGGGCTCTGCGTTGAACCGTGCCCGACGGGCGCCATCCGGATGTCTCCCAATTTCGAGGCCGCGGGCGGAAACCTGGACTGCCTGGTCTATCGCTATATCAAACCGGGTGAATTCATCCCCCCGGCCAAGGCCAAGGCCGCCCTAGAGACCCCGACCCCGCCTCGCGGCGAACTGGCTGAAAAGGCCATGCGCGAGGCTCTCCTGGAAAACGCCGACGCCAGGCCGGCCCTGGAAAAAGCGGTCAGGACAAAGACCGAGCTGGAAGCGGCAGCACAGACGCCAACCCCCGAAAAACCGGCGTCCAAAGAATGACGCCGACCCAATAACGTCCAATCGTCATGGCTGTAGGGAAACACATGCCAATCGCCCGCGCGTGGTCGGACTCGAAGCCCCTGGACAGACCAGGATTGGGGGGGCTGGCCGAGCGCCTGATCATACTGATTGGGGGCGCGGTCCTGATTGCCGCATCATTCCTCCTGGACCTCGGCCCCTCAAAACTGTGGTACGCCCGCGAGTGGCTCGGCGGGCTCTACCCGTTCTTGGCCTGGCCCGCCATCGTGATGGGTTCAGTGGTAATGGTTTCCATGGTCTGGCGGCTGGCCCTGTGGATACTTTACAAAAGCACCCCTGCCATGCCCGCGAGCGATCCCGGCCTGCCGTCAATCACGGTCGTAATACCCGCCTACAACGAAGGTCCCGCCGTGTTCGACTGCATAAGGTCCGTCCTGGCTTCAGACTACCCGACACGCATGCTGCGCGTGATCGCGGTGGACGACGGCTCCGCGGACGACACCTGGCGCCACATGAACCGGGCCGCCGCCATGGACCCGGGCCGGGTCGAACTGGTCCGCCTGAAAAAAAACATGGGCAAGAGGCGCGCCCTGTACGCCGGGTTCCGGCTGGTGGGCTCGCAGGTAGTGGTCACCGTGGACTCGGACACGGTGCTGCCGCGCGAGTCGCTGAGGGCCCTGGTCACGCCCCTTGTGCACAGTCCCAGGGTTGGGGCCGTGGCCGGACGTATCGAGGCGCGAAACCGCGATCAAAACCTGCTGACCCGCATGCTGGCGGTTCGCTACCGGATAGGGTTCGATTTCGTGCGGGCCTATCAGTCCATGTTGAAAAGCGTGTTCATCTGCCCGGGAGCGTTCACCGCCTATCGGCTGGAGGCGATACAGGCACACCTCAAGGACTGGCGCGACCATCGATTCATGGGCCGAAGGTGCCACAACGGGGACGACCATCACCTGACCAACATCGTGCTGCGCGGCGGATGGGACACGGTCTACCAGTCAGGCGCCGAGGCCAGGACCAGGGTGCCCCACACCTTCAAGGGGCTGTCCCTGATGTATCTACGCTGGGCGCGCAGCAACATTCGCGAAAGCATCGTCTATCTGGCCTTCGCGCCCAGTCTGCTGGCCTCCCGACCGAGCAGGATTCCCGCCCTGGTGGACGCCGTGGCCAGGTTCGTCCAGATACCCCTGCGCCTGTACCTGGTGTTCGTGGGCTGGGCCGCCGTCGCGCTTCACCCGGCGCTGGTGCTGCGCTCTCTGAGCATCGCGGTGATGTTCTCGTTGATTCACGCCGCGGTCTTTCTGCGCAGCGAGCGCAGCTTGGACAGCGTATACACCATGCTGTACTCGGTCTTTTCCCTGCTGACATTGCAGTGGATCTATCCCACGGCAGCAGTGACGATCAGGCAGACGCGCTGGCTCACGCGTTAGCCCGGATTTCCCTCTTTCTCACGTTGTCGCCTGACGCGGACCGGAACGTAGTCGCACAGGGGTTCCTGTTCCAGGTAGTCTCCGGTGGCGGACCAGGCCCGCGCGCGGCAGCCGCCGCACACGTTCTTGAACTCGCACGCCCCGCAACGGCCCTTGTAGGCGTCGAAGTCCCTCATTGCCAACATGAGAGGCGACTCCTCCCATATTTTCCTGAAGGGCTGCTCGAACACATTGCCCGCGGACGACTCCATGTACGAGCAGGGATGGACCCCGCCGAACGCGTCGATCAGGCAGATGGTCTGGCCCGCCACGCACCCCTTTCCGGCGCCGGTGGAAAACGTCAGGTCCCGCCTCTTGAAACGCGACCCGTCCTTTTTCGCCAGTTGAGGCACCAACCGATAATAGTGGGGGGCGCATGTCGGCCTCATCAGGATGTCTTTTTCCTTTTTTTCCTGTTCGTAATGCCATTCCAGGATCTCGTCGTAGTCGGGCTGCCCGATCAGTTCCGCCATGATGTCCTCGCCCCTGCCCGTGGGCACGATCATGAACATGTACCAAGCGCTTGCGCCCAGCGACTTCGCCACCCGGAATGTATCCGCGATGTGGCGTTGATTGCGTTTCGTGAACGAGCTGTTGATCAAAAACGGGATCCCGTTTTCCTTGAGCAGCCGGGCGCCCCTGATCACCCCGTCGAACGAACCGCTGACGCGCCTGAAGTCATCGTGCGCCTCGGCGGTGGGTCCATCAAGAGACAGGGACACCATTTTGATATCCGTCTCCTTCATGGCCGCGCACGTCTCGTCCGTAATCAGAACCCCGTTCGTGGCCATGCACATACGAAAACCCAGACCGGTCCCGTGGCGGGCGAGGTCGAAGATGTCGTCACGAACCAGGGGTTCGCCCCCGGACAGGACCACGACCGGCTTGACCCAGTCCGCGATTTCGTCCATCAGGGCAAAACCCTTCTCGGTCGTAAAGGCGCCCACCGGGGCGTCATCGTCCGACGAGCAGCGACAGTGGACACAGTTCAGATTGCAGCGCTGCGTCGTTTCCCACGCTATCCACTTTGGAATGAACTCGCTCTTTTTGGTCAGCGCCATTCGTTATTCCCCGGCCAGAATCCCAATCGGAATAGTAACCCTGACCGAGGTTGGTTTTCCAGCGGGAGATCCGCGCCGAAAATCAACCTGGGTATGGTGCTCCAAAACCTGGGTATGATACTCTCGCATATTGCCCGCCGTGCCGTGGCCTTTCTTGACACCTTTTGTCTGATCGCGTATTTATCCCGTGGATTTTTGAAACGGCGCCATAGCCAAGTGGTTAAGGCAGGGGTCTGCAAAACCTCCATCCCCGGTTCGACTCCGGGTGGCGCCTCCAAAGGACACATGTCGGAAAAAGGGGCAGGCAAGGGTTGGTGGGGTGCGCCGTCAACGATACTTGAAGTCCGGGTACGGGCACGGGTACGGTTAAGAACGGTTGTTTGGATACCACACCGCTTGAATCGCGACTATTGCTTTTCGCCTTCTGATTTTTTTGGATGATATCCTGGCAGAATTACATTGACGCAAGTCGTGGATATGATAGACTGCTTCAATTAGCGAGTGAAACTAAGGAGGTTTTCATGCTTCGGAAATTCTTGAGTGTAATGGCAATCGGCGCGCTTCTTTCGCTGGCAATCGCCTGCGGCAGTGACAGCGGCGGTACGGACACGACCGGTGGTACAGACCTTGGCGGTGGGACCGACCTCGGCGGTGGGACCGACCTGGGCGGTGGCACCGACCTTGGCGGCGGGACCGACCTGGGCGGCGGGACCGACCTGGGCGGTGGCACGGACCTTGGCGGCGGGACCGACCTGGGCAGCGGCGAGGAAACAACCACGCCCAAGGACCAGTGCACGAACGCGGCCGATCAGGCGGTCATCGCGGCCGACCCTGACGCGCCCCTGTCCGTGACCGGCGACTGCGTGGTCAAGCTTTGCCTGGCCGACCCGACCCTCGATTGCGTTGTCAATTGCGTGCAAAACGGCTCGGACAAGACCGACCCACCGATCACGGGACTGGACCTGTCCGATGGTTGCGCCGCCTGCTACGGGGCATCCAGCCTGTGCGGAGTGGACAACTGCCTGGCCGAGTGCATCGCGGACACGTCCGCCCCGGAATGCGGCGCTTGCCTGGAAACCAACTGCCTCCCGGCCTTTTACGAGTGCTCGGGCCTGACGCCTTCTACGTAGGGCGAAAAGACCAACGCGCCTCGTCCACGACCCTGGCGAACCCCGCCAGGCTCTCCAGGTCGCTCACTTCGCCCTTCAGTAAAGGGATCTCAAACACAGGCGTGGACCCTGCCACCGCACGCAGCGCCACCAGGTGTTCGCAATCCTCTTTGGTCAGGTCCCTGTAACGGTTCGCAAGGTCGATGGTCCTTTTCGCGAGGTCCGTGATTTCATCGCGACCGGCAAGGCTCATCGCTGGATTCGACTCCAGCGCCCCGGCAAGGGTCGCGAGGTCCACTGGTCCGACACCCTGCCCGGCCGAACCGGGAGGAGGCCATACTCGGACCCTGTTGGCCACAATGGCCGCCGGGGCCACGCTTCTGCCCTCCAACGCGTCCATGGTTGCCCTGACCTCCCCGGCACAGCGCCTGCCCGGCCGGCAAACCACCATCGTGGCGCAGCCCGGACCGATGAACCACGAGCCGACCTTTTCGGCCCTGTGACGGAAACCATCGAACATGGGCTGGAACGCCAAAACAAAGTCCAGAATCGCCAAAAAGGTCTCTTCACCGGCGAACCGGCTGATCCCCTTCAGGATGACCGAGCGCCATCGCAAGGCCCCCAGACCCAGCCTCGAAAGGCCGGACGAAGCGGTAACGAACAGCCTGAACACCTCACTGGAAAGCAGTCCACCCAGGCGGGCTGGCGCATCCAGGAAATCCAGCGCGTGCCTCTCTGGAGGGGTGTCCAGGACGATCAGGTCATAGCGCCCCGATTCGTGCGCTTCCAGCAGACGTTCCATGGCCATGTATTCGTGCGTGCCCGCCATGTACGAGGCCGCCTTCCTGTAGAACACGTTGTCCGTGATGCGGGCCCTGTCGCCTGCGTCCGGAACCAGGCGCTTGACCAGGCGGTCCATCTCGGTGGCCGCGTCAAGGATCATGGCGTGCAGGGAACCAATACGCCCATCTCGGTCCGCGTCGGGCAGCGACACGGATTCCTCCACGCCGGGCCTGCCTGAAAGACCCAGGGACTGCTTGAGCCTGTTCGATGGATCAACGGTGACGACCAGCACCCGTCTGCCGGCCCTCGCCGCCAGCAGGGCCACGGCAGACGCCACCGTGGTCTTGCCCACGCCCCCGTTTCCGAGGACCACAACGATGGAACGTCCTTCAACCGCGTCCAGAAGTTTCAACGTCCGCTACCCTGTTATTCCGGCCGGTGGCGGCCAAAGACCTCTCCGAGTGCGCTGGACACCTCGCCGACAGTGGCCCTTGCCCGCACTGCTTCGACCACGGCCTCCACCACGCCTTCACCCTTTTTCGCGGCCTCGACCACGCCATCCAGCCCCACGCGCGTCCTCTTTGACGAGCGCTGTTCGCGGAACGCGGCGAGGCGCGCCTTCTGACCGGCCTCCAGATCCACTATGGCCCGCGTGTCGCTGTCTGCGGCATCTTCAATCTCATCCGACATAAAGCAGTTCACCCCGACCACGCGTTCACGACCCGCCTCCAGGTCGAGTTGATGCCTGTATGCCGAATTCTCGATCTCGCGCTGCACGAATCCGCTCTCGATCGCTGCCACCATGCCGCCCATCGAGTCCACGGTATCCACCAGATCCATGGCCCCTTCGATGATGTGATCCGTCAGGGATTCGATCGCCCACGAGCCCCCCAATGGATCGACAAAATCGGTGACATGGGATTCATGGCCAATGATCTGCTGGGTCCTCAACGCCACCCGGGCGGTCTTTTCAGTGGGCAGTGAAAGCGCCTCGTCCTGGGCGTTGGTGTGCAGGGACTGGGTCCCGCCCAGCACCGCGGCAAGCGCCTGGATGGCCACGCGGACCACGTTGTTTTCGGGCTGTTGCGCGGTCAGCGTGCACCCGGCCGTCTGGGTATGAAACCTCAGCGCCATCGATCTAGGGTCCTTGGCGCCGATTCTTTCCTTCATCAGGGTGGCCCATGCGACCCGGGCCGCTCGAAACTTCGCGACCTCTTCCAGAAAATGGTTATGGCAACCAAAAAAGAAGGACAGCCTTGGCGCGAACCTGTCCACGTCCAGGCCTCGATCCATGGCGGCGCGGACGTACGCCAGGCCGTCGGCCAGGGTGAACCCAACTTCCTGAATGGAGTCTGACCCGGCCTCGCGTATATGGTACCCGCTGATACTGATGGGGTTCCACCGAGGCAGGTGTTTCGCGCAATACGCAATGAGGTCCGCGGCCAGGGCCAGGCTGGGTCCCGGCGGATAAATGTAGGTGCCGCGCGCCACGTACTCCTTTAAAACATCGTTCTGAGTCGTGCCCGCCAGGGCCGACGGGTCGATCCCTCTCTCCTCGGCCACCACCTGCAACATGGCCAGAAGGATCGGGGCCGTGGCGTTGATTGTCATGGACACGGACACCTGGTCCAGGGGGATGTCCTCGAATACACGCGCCAGGTCGTCCACAGTGTCGATCGCCACGCCGACCCTACCCACCTCGCCCACGGAAAGCGGGTCATCCGAATCGAGACCCATCTGAGTGGGCAGGTCGAAGGCCGTGGACAAGCCGGTCTGTCCCTGATCCAGCAGATATTTGAACCGTCGGTTCGTTGCCTCGGCGTCGCCGAAACCCGCGTACTGGCGCATGGTCCACAGACGGCCGCGGTACATGGTTGGGTGTATTCCGCGTCTGAACGGGGGCGTCCCCGGCAGGTCCCCGCCCGGCGAGGGGTCCGCATCGTGTCGCGTAAACAGAAAAGGCATCTCCTCCCCGGTCGAGAGGGTGTGCGATCCATCTCCCTTCAGCCTTCCCTCGGCGTCCGCCCCCACGGATCGGTACAGTTCCGCCAATTTCCCGCCGGTCTTTTCGTCGTCCATGACAGACTCCGGTCATTGCCGCATCAAGATAAACGGTATTGCGCATATGGTAAATGACTTAAAGGCGTGATCCGCTATTCGAATTCCACCATGTTCGCGCCCGCGTCCACGCGGTCGCCCTCTGCGACGAGCACGCGCGCCACCTTGCCGGCGCCCGTTGCCTTGACCTCGTTCTCCATCTTCATCGCCTCCAGGATGACGACCCCCTGACCGACGACGATTTCGTCCCCGGGCGACACCAGGACCTTCACGACCCTGCCGGGCATCAGGGACCTGATGCTGCGCTGGCCCGACCCGGATGAGTCGGACACAGCCTCGCCGTTTCCGACCTCGGACAGGTGCAGGCAACGGCCATCCAGCAGGACATCGACGCCGGCGCCGTTACGCGGACCCACCACCGGGACCGCGACCCGTCCGGAGGGCATGACGAAGGCGATGGAGTTCCCGGTCCTGGCGATTCCAAGCCTCACCGTGGACTCACCGACATCCACCTCCACGTAATCCGGCGTCACCTTGCGCACCACGGCCTCAAGGGAATCACCGCCGCGTCCTTCGATCAACCACCGGCGCACCTGCTATCTCCTCCCGTACACTGGCATGACGGAACGCCTCCATGCCGAAGGTCCGCTGTCGGCCGTACGACCGAGCGTCATGACGTTTCCCCTGCCAAGCAGAGTGCCGGCAGCCACCGCCAGGGCCGCTTCCTCGACCGACAATCCAGATCCCTTCACCGGCCCGATGCGTTCCAGAATGCCTGTATCGTATCGTCCGCGGACGAATTCATCGGATCTCAATACCTGGCGCAGCAGTGGAATGTTGTGCCTGACACCCCCGATTACGTATTCGTCGAGGGCGTTGATCATCCGCCGTATCGCGCGCCCCCTGGTTTCACCCCAGACGATGACCTTGGCAATCATCGGGTCATAGTACTGGCTGACCTCCCCGCCCTCCTCGACCCCGTCGTCCACCCTGACGAACGGGCCGGACGGTCTTTTGTATCTGTACAGGCGTCCAGGCGCGGGCAGATGATTGTTGTAGGGGTCCTCCGCATAGACCCGGCATTCGATCGCGTGGCCGCGCTGGGCCAGGTCGGATTGTCGCCACGGCAACGGGTCGCCCATGGCCACCGACACCATGGCGCCCACCAGGTCAACGCCCAGCACGGCTTCGGTCACCGGGTGTTCGACCTGCAACCGGGTGTTCATCTCCAGAAAATAGAAAGAGTGATTTTCATCAACCAGAAACTCTAC
>JAADHL010000213.1 GCA_013151875.1 Deltaproteobacteria bacterium | reverse complement strand
CGACCGTCCAAGGAAGTAATCACGGGCCTGATAAAGGCCAATTTCACCAGCCGTATATCCTTCAGGGTGTCGTCCAAGGTCGATTCCCGCATCATCCTGGACCAGGGCGGGGCGGACGCCCTGCTGGGTTATGGGGACATGCTGTACCTCAAACCAGGGTCATCGCTGCTTACCCGCATTCACGGCCCCTTCGTGTCCGAGGAGGAGGTCCAGCGCGTCGTGGACCACCTCAAGACACAGGGAGAGCCGGACTACGACATGGAAATCCTCCAGTCCGGAATGGACGAAGAGCCGGAGGACATGGAGGACACGGACCCGCTGCTGGGCCAGGCCATCGAGATCATCATGGAAAGCCGGCGCGCCAGCATCTCGTATCTGCAGCGCAGACTGAAGGTGGGCTACAATCGCGCGGCCCGCATCATGGAACAGGTCGAGCGTCGAGGCATCGTCGGTCCGCCGGATTCAAGGGGCGAAAGGCAGGTCCTGGGCTAGCCGTTCATCCACGGCCGGTCGGAATCGTGACAATACAACCGGTTTCACTTTTCCAGCGGATAGAACCAGAACGCAATCATGCCCAGCAGGGCAAGCACGCCCCCGGCCACGCCGCAAAGCACTATCCCCCACGGTTCCTCGCGCGTGTTGCCGTAGTAAGTGAACAGCAGGCCCTGGACCAACGGGGCCAGCCCCCCGGCGATCTTCTGCAAAAGGCCTTCCATGCCGTTGTACATGGCCTCGCGGCGAAAGCCCGTGCGCTGAGCGTCAAAGTCCATGACATCCGCCAGAATGGCCCGAGGAATGACCATGCCCACGGCGAGGCCGGGCGCGATGAGGGCGCAGGCGATACCCAAATGGAGCATTGCGGGTACAAACGGAATCTGACCCGTAAAAGTCACCAGGGGAAGAACGATTACGAACGACCCCAGGGACAGCATCATGAGGTCGCGCTTTTTCAGCCTCTCGGACAACTTGACGGCCACCGGATACAGCAAGGCGGTGAACAGGACCAGACCCAGCAGCATCAGGCTCGCCACCATGTCGCCCTGGGCGGGGTCGTCAACGATCTGGGCGACCACCAGGAACGGCAGGGCCATGACGATCAGGTACTGGGCGGCGAACAGCATGGCGCCTGCGCCGATATAGGGCAGGAAGGCGGGATTCCTGAGAGTCTGCCAGCCTGCCTCTATCAGTCCGAAAGACACCTCCTTGTCCTCGCAGTGAGGCGTCTCCTTGATCCAGAACAGGGTGGGCAAAAAACCCAGGACGGTCAGTACAAAACTGATGAGGGCGGCGATCTTGAACCCGTCCCACTCGAAAAGCCCCAGGAACGAACCGCCGTCATGGACGGTGGATATCAAAACGCCGAACAGCACGAAACCCACGATCTGGGCCACGGCGTTGAACGCGGCCATCCATGCCGACACGCGGATGCGCCCCCCGTCGCTGCGCCAGACCTCGGGCATGAGCGCAAGATATGGATTGACCACGAGGGTGAACGACACCTGCAAAAGGCCGAACATCACAACCAGCCAGACCACGTTGAGATCGGACTCTCCCTGCACCGGAGGGAACCAGATAAGCAGGAAAGACAGGCAGGGCAGCCCCCACTTCATGAACGGCAGCCGCCGTCCGGCCGGGTTGCGGCTGCGATCCGAAAAGTAGCCCACAAGGGGGTCCACCACCGCGGCCAGCAACATGACAACCGATGAAGCAATCCCGAACACGGCGGGGCTGACCAGCAGCACCCTACCCTCCTCGTCGGCGGTCGGGCAGTACAGGCGCATGAGCCAGGTGGTCACCGCCAGCAACAGGAACCCCGTGGGGAGGCTGCCGAACGAATAGGCCAGCATTGGTTTCAGACGGGCCTCGGATTCAGCATCCGGCATGAATTTTGTCCTTTGTCAGAAGGTGGTGCCGTCCTGTCTGAGGCCGGCTGAATGCGCCACTTCGGGATGCAGTACCCAGGGTGCGTTGGGATCGCCGTCCGTCTGTCGCGCCAGGGAGCGGCCTTTGCCCCCTTCGGACCCGTAAATCAACTGGTCGACCGTGCCGCCGCCGGGCCCACTCAAGGTTATCTCGTCGCCCTTGTCGTTCAGCCCCAGGCGATGGGTCGTAGCCACCAGGACCTTCGAGCCGCCCAGGCTGGAGAACTCTTCAGGCTCCCCGCCGCCGAAGACCAGCAATGCCTTGCCCGCCGCCAGTTCCGTTCCCTGGGGAAAGACATACCGCGTCATCACCGAGTCGGACAAAGACCAGCCCGACAGGTCAACGACCCCGGCGCTGACGTTGACAAGCTCCACGAACTCGTCCTTGTACCAGCTCACGACACCGTCCCCGTTCGCGTCCCCATCGTCGGCGGCCTTCGACGGTGAAGCAAACACCTCGTTCATGATCACGGCCGGGCCTTCAGGCTCGGGAGGCGCGCTCTGACAGGTCAGGTTCACGGGCACGCACTGGTGGGACCTGATCCACGACCCCTGCGCCACGGGCATGCACTGGTATCCTTCGGGACACCCGTCGTCTGCGGTGCAAAGGAATGTGCAGAACTTCTCGCCATCGCCCAATCTGGTGCACCGATTCCCTTTGACGCCGCAATCCGAGTTTGAACCGCACGGCTCGCACAGTTTTTCGCGCTCGGCCCAGGGATGGGCGTGGGGATTGTCATCGATGCCGTGCACGCCGTACATGGTGTTGAACCAGTAACTGTTGTCTTCGAGGTCATCCAGCAGGTCCCCGAAGGTCTCGGTCGAATCGAACACCGCGCTCAGGAAATCCTTGACTGAGCTTGCCGTCGCCGCATTCGAAAAGCTGGTCGTGGTAAGCACGTCGATGTTGCGCATACCGGATTTGGCCGGATTCTCGCGAAACGCCTCGCCCAGGGCGTAGGTGTCGCAACCCTCTGCCATCACCAATTGATAGGTGTCGGCGGGCATCGTGAGGCCGGCCACCTCCGAATCATCCAGGTCGCCCTCGTCGGTCTTGCGCCAGTTCGCCAGCGCGAATCCATAAAACGGCCCTGAATGACCGGAAAAAACAATCACTTCCTTTGTGGCGAAAGACTCCTTCATGTCGTTTTCGAGCTGAATTCCCCCGGCCGCAGTGTCCGGATCGGTATCGGTGCCAGGCTTGCCCCAGAACAGAGATATCTCGACCCTGACCTCCTTGCCGCCGACATGCACCGTCTTGACCAGGGGGCCGGAGTCGCGTCTCAACTCGTCATACGAGCCCACCGGGGACTTGAAACCCTTTCCCGTGAGCCATTTGTAAATTTCCTTGGAATGCTTCAGATGATACTCGTTGTGATAGTCCCACCCGAAATGCACCGCGATGGTGACCAGGCCGTCCGCGAACAGGCGTTGGTAATCAATCCATGCGTCCGACGACCTCTCCTGGGCCCAGACCGTCAGGGTCACCGTGTCCAGCTTGGATTCGTCCACCTTGGACGGGTCGAATGATGACCAAGGCGAGCGACGATACCACTCCTCGTTGGTATCCAGCCGGGCCATGTCCTTATTGCTCACCTTGCCGATCTTCAGGTCGAACGCGGCCCTGCCGTCCTCGGTCTGGGTCGTGGGGAGCACGGCAAGCAGGTCCATCCGGCCCCCGAATTCCTGCCGGAAGGTAAAGCGGTAGGTGGTCTGATCCACGGCCTCGATGCCCAGCTCCTCGTAGGCACCGTTCTTGGTCAGGGCCTTGAAACCACCGTAATCCTTGTTGGAGTCATGCTCGCTCTTTTCGGCAAGATACTGGTTCAGGAACCAGCCGATCACCACCTGTTTCAGCGGTATCAGTTCCTTGACCCTGGCCATTTTCACTTCTTCATCCGCATCGGCCAGGCTGTCCTCGATGGTCACGGTCGTCTGGCCTTCCACCATGTATTCCTGCGCAGTGGTGGAAAAAAAGTTATCCTCCTTGCCCGGAAGCACCACCACGCCTTCCTCTTCCCCGCCGGCCCCCTGGCCGCAACCCGGCGCCGTTCCCATGACTACGGCGCACCCAATTACAAACAGGTATCTCTTCA
>JAADHL010000228.1 GCA_013151875.1 Deltaproteobacteria bacterium | reverse complement strand
AGACGGAATCCTCCTGTTCGATCCGGAAGTCCAGAACCGTCACTCCCGGCTCGTTCCTGGCCTGCTGAACAGCGGCCTCGACCTGAGAACGCTTCTGGACCATCAGGCCGGTGTGTCCATGCGCCTCGGCCAGTTTCACGAAGTCCGGACTCGTGATCGGGGTGAATGCGTACCGCCGGTCATAGAAGAATTCCTGCCACTGCCTGACCATTCCCAGGTAGCCGTTGTTCATGATTGCGATGTTGAGGTTGATCCCCTCCTGGGCGCATGTGGCCAGTTCCGCCGCGGTCATCTGGAATCCGCCGTCCCCGGCTATCACCCAGATCTCGGCGTCAGGCAACGCGAATCTGGCCCCGATGGCGGCCGGAAGCGCGAAGCCCATGGTCCCCAGGCCGCCCGAGGTGATCAGCCCCCTGGGCCGGTCATGCCTGTAGTATTGGGCGGTCCACATCTGGTGCTGGCCCACGTCCGTGACGATTATCGCGTTCCCGTCGGTTATTCGCCAAAGGTCGCTAATAACGTGCGCGGCATACAGGTGTCCAGAGTCAGGAAGTTGCTGGATGTCTCGGACCGATGCGTCCCCCTTCAGCTCGTTTATGTGGCCGAGCCAGTCGGGGCGCGTTTTCCTGGAAATGGACGGCAACAACGCGGCAATGACCTCCTTCACGTCGCCCAGCAGGGCCACGTCCACGCTCACGTTCTTGTTGATTTCGGCCGGGTCTATGTCTATCTGGATTTTGCGCGCACCCGCCGCGTAAGTCTCGGTCCGTCCCGTCACCCGGTCGTCGAACCTGGCCCCCAGGTTGAAGATCAGGTCGGCCTCCTGGATGGCCTGGTTGACCCACGATTCGCCGTGCATCCCCATCATGCCCAGGTTGAATGGATGCTCGGCGGGAAATCCCCCAAGGCCCAGAAGGGTCAACGCCACGGGCATCTCTGACTTCTCGACCAGACTGATGACCTCTTCCCTCGCGCCTGATTCGATGACTCCGTGACCGGACACCAGCACCGGCAGCTTTGCACCGTCGATCAGCTCAATCGCGCGGTCGAACTCTTCCTTGCTGACCCTGAGTTTCGGGCGGTAGCCCGGCAGGCGCACCCGGGATTCGTCCGGTTCGTATTCAGCCATGCCCTGTTGAGCGTCCTTGGTCACGTCCACCAGAACGGGGCCCGGGCGGCCCGACTTCGCGATATACAAAGCCTCTCGCATGGTGCGCTGGATCTCGCCTGCGTCGGTCACCAGGTAATTGTGTTTGGTTATGGGCAGGGTCACTCCGGTGATGTCGGTCTCCTGGAACGCGTCCTTTCCAATCACGCCTCCGGGGACCTGTCCCGTGATGCATACGATGGGCGACGAGTCCATCATCGCGGTCGCGATTCCGGTCACCAGGTTGGTTGCACCTGGGCCGGACGTGGCCAATGCGACTCCCACATCGCCGCCGGCACGCGCATATCCGTCGGCCATGTGGGCCGCGCCCTGCTCGTGCCTCACCAGAACATGGTGGATATCCGGGTAGTCCAGCAGGGCGTCGTATATCGGCAGATTGGCGCCCCCCGGATAGCCGAAAACAGTTGTGACGCCTTCTTTCGAAAGCACTTCCCAGATGATCTGCGCGCCGGTGAGCTTCATCTGTTCTCCGGTTTGTTCGAGGTTTTGTCGGGCTCAGTACCGGTAGTATCGGGGATCGGGACCTTCAATACGAGCTTCCTCCCTTTCTTTGATAGGTTAACTCACGAATCCGTCGAGTCAACTTTGCAACGTGATATCCTGCATTCTGCCTGCATGTCCGGATGCAAGGCCAGGTTCTGAAAAGGGGGCGCTAAGTGGCTGACAACAGAAAAAGCAGTGTGATTACAGATGGTGTCCAGCGTTCGCCCAATAGGGCGATGCTGAGGGCCGTGGGTTTCCAGGACGGCGATTTCGACAAGCCGATCGTGGGCATCGGCAACGCCTACAGCAACCTCACCCCTTGCAACGTGGGTCTGGACAAACTTGTCCGCGCTGTTGAGGAGGCGCTCGACGCCGCTGGTGCCAAGGGCCAGGTGTTCGGCACCATCACAGTATCCGACGGCATTTCCATGGGCACGGAGGGCATGAAGTACTCGCTGGTGTCCCGCGAGGTGATTGCGGATTCCATCGAAACCGTGTGCGGGGCCCAGAGCATGGACGGTGTGATTGCGGTCGGAGGCTGCGACAAGAACATGCCGGGGGCGCTCATCGCCATGGGGCGGCTGAATATTCCGGCCATTTTCGTGTACGGCGGGACCATCAAGCCAGGCCGTCACGACGGCCGGGACCTCACCATTGTCAGCGCGTTCGAGGCAGTGGGACAGCGCGCCGCCGGCGCCATCAGCGAGTCCGAACTGACCCAGATCGAGAAAAAAGCCTGCCCGGGGCCGGGGTCCTGCGGCGGCATGTTCACCGCCAACACAATGTCCAGCGCCATCGAGGCCCTGGGCATGAGTCTGCCGGGTTCGTCAACAATGTCCGCCGAGGATGACGAGAAAGGTCAAAGTTCGGCCGAATCCGCGCGTGTGCTCGTGGACGCCATCCGGGCCCAGCGCCTGCCCAGGCAGATCCTTACCCGCGAGGCGTTTCTGAACGCGGTGGCGGTTGTCCACGCCATCGGGGGGTCCACGAACGCGGTCCTGCACCTGCCTGCCATGGCTCATGCGGCGGGCGTGGCCCTGACGCTTGACGATTTCGAGGAGGTAGGCGCCAGGGTGCCGGTACTGTGCGACCTGAAGCCTTCGGGACGTTATGTGACCGTGGATTTCCACAGGGCGGGCGGGGTCCCTCAGGTGATGAAGATGCTGCTTGCGCGGGGCCTGATCAATGGTGAATGCATGACCGTGACGGGCCGCACCGTTGCCGAGACCCTCGCGGACGTCCCGGAAAAGCCGCCTGCTGGCCAGGACGTCATCCGGCCCTTTGACGACCCCGTCTATTCCAGCGGTCACATCGCAATCCTGCGCGGTAATCTGGCCGTGGGCGGGGCGGTGGCCAAGCTGTCCGGCCTGGAGTGCCGGGCGATTACCGGGCCCGCGCGCGTGTTCGACTGCGAGGAGGATTGCCTCGACGCCGTCCTGGACGACCGCATCAGGCCCGGGGACGTGATCGTCATCCGTTACGAGGGGCCGCGCGGAGGTCCGGGTATGCGCGAAATGCTGGCGCCCACATCAGCGATAGTCGGGGCCGGCCTGGGCGGCAAGGTCGGTCTGATCACGGACGGCCGGTTCTCCGGGGGCACCTACGGCATAGTGGTGGGCCACGTCGTTCCCGAGGCCGCCGTGGGCGGGGCCATTGCTCTGGTGCGCGAGGGCGACCAGATCACGATCGACGGGGACGGGCGCAAACTCGAACTGCATGTGGATGAATCCGAACTCGCCGAAAGGAAGAACCAGTGGACCCCCCCCACTCCACGCTATACTCGCGGCGTTCTGGCCAAATATGCTCGCCAGGTCTCACCCGCAGATCTGGGCGCCGTCACTGATTTGGATTAACCCAGGGCGCTGACGAGGGCCTCGACAAAGCGCGCGCAGTCGGCCATGGTCCCGATTGTGACCCTCAGACAGTCGTTCAGGCCATAGGGTGTCAGGCCGCGCACAATCACGCCTTTAAGGGCCATCTTTTCGATGACAGGGGCGGCGGAGCGGCCCAGATCGAGCATCAGGAAGTTGCCCGAGTCGCCAAAGACCCGGACCGGCAGTTTTTCCAGTGTTTCGATCAGGAAGGACCGTCCGCGCTTGGTGAGTTCCCTCGATCTTTCCAGGTGTTCTGGACTTGAAAGCGCGGCCAGACACGCCGTTTGCGCCAGACAGTTGACGTTGATGGGGGACCGGACCCTTTCCAGAACCTCGACGACGGAGGGATGGGCAATCCCAGCGCCGACGCGCAGGCCCGCCAGCCCGTAAATCTTGGAAAACGAGCGCGTCACCAGGAGGTTGCGCGAACCCAGTCGTTTCAGGATATCGATGCCGTCCGGAGGTTGGGACTCGATATCGCGAGGCGGATAGCCATGGTAAGCCTCGTCCAGCACGAACAGTATGTCCGGCGGCACATTATCGAGCAGGCTCTCCAGTTCCTTCCCGGTCAGAAACGATCCCGTTGGATTGTTGGGGTTGGCCAGGAAAACCACCCGGACCGGCGGTACGCAACCCGCCGCCAGCGCATCCGGGTCGTACTGAAACCCGTCGGCCATCGGGATTTCCCTGAACCCCTGACCGGAGGCCATTGCCGCCTTCCTGAACAGGGCAAACCCATATTCGAATCCCACGGCCTCGTCACCCGATCCAAGGTAACCGGCCGCGGCGCTTTCTATGACCTCAGCCGAGCCGTTTCCCAGGGTGATCCAGTCCGGGCTCACGTCCCAGATGGAGGCCAGGGCCTTTTTCAGCCTGGTGCCGTTGCCGTCTGGATACAGATGCGCGCGGGCCGCATCCCTTTTTATTGCCTCGATCGCCGCCAATGGGGGACCAAGAGGGTTTTCATTCGAGCTGAGCCTCGTGACGCCGTGCGGCTCGATGCCGTGATCGTGAATGATCTGGTCCATGGACGGGCCGGGCACGTATGGCGGCAGGGACGGCGCTCTGGGCCTGGGACCGACGATCCCGTCATCTTTTTCTGGATCGGATCCGCCCACCGGGGCCTCCATCAATCCGGGTCTGCGGGAAACAGGTTCGCCCTCAGCCGGTCGAAAAACACGATGGCTTCCTCCGAGTCCCTGGCTCGGATTACGTGTTTGAGAAATTCGAGTCGGCTGGTGACCCTCTCGATCTGTTCCATGGAATGGGGGTTGAACAGGATTTCGGCCAGGAGGTAGTCGTCCTCGGCCATCAGCCCATGGGCGATTTCGCGGTGTTTGCGAAAAGTGGTCCCAGGAACCGCCTTGTCATCCATGCACGCGCCGAAGACCATGGTGGAAACGAATGGCAGGGTCAGCGAATAGGCCATCATCCGATCGTGCTCGTCGAAGGAGTACTCGAAAATACTCAGACCACGCGCCTCGAACAGGCCGCGAAACAGGGCCGCGCCGGTCGGATCGGATTCACGGATGATCACGGCGCTTTCCTGGGACAGCGATTCGATGTTGGCGAAGGTGGGACCGAACATGGGGTGGGCGGATACAAAAGGCCGTTCCGACTGTCGATAGAAGTCAGGGAGGTCGCCCTTTATCGAAGCCACGTCTCCCAGCATTACGTCCGGGGGCAACACGGCGTCCAGCTTACGAAAGACCTCGATCGTTTGGCGCAGAGGGACCGCGTTGACGACCAATTGGGGCTCGAACGCGGCCAGGTCATCGATTCCCCGGATCAGGGCGACCCTGGGCGTGGCCTCGACCCTTGCTGGATCGACGTCCACGCCGGCCACTTCGTGCGCGCCCGTCAACTCGCCGGCCAGCCAGGAGCCCATGTGTCCGCAACCGACAACCGCGATCTTCATTTGTCCGCTCCGTCCCCCGAGGCCGCGGCCGCTGCCACGGAGTTGTAGCAGCCCAGAAACCGGAACATGGTCGTGTTGGGCCGGACCTCGTCCAGGGCCTGTTGCACGACTTCGTCCTGATCCGACCCCTCGAAGTCCAGGAAAAAGACGTAATTGCCAGGGGTGCCACCAAGGGGTACGGACTCGACCCTGGTCAGGTTGAGTTCGTGGTCCGCGAACGCCTTCATCACGTCGAACAACGCCCCTGCCCGGTGTTCGGTGGAAAACACTATCGAACATTTATCGCCCGCCTCCCGGCAGGGTTCCCTGGCGATGACCTGAAACCTGGTCACGTTGTCCGTATGGTCCTCGATGTTTTCCTTGATGATCTCCAGGTGGTACAGCCTGGCGCACAGTTCCCCGGCGATGACCGCGTTTCCCTCCGGACGGTTCTGAAACAGCATCCTGGCTGCGCCGGCCGTGTCGTAAAAAGGCCTTGCCTCCAACTTGTGTCGCTTGAGGAAGCCCCGGCATTGGGCCAGGGCCTGGGGATGGGACCGGACGACCTTGATGTCCCGATAGTCGGTGTCCTTGAGAGCCAGGAGACAGTGGTGCACGGGCAGCATGACCTCCCCCACGACATGAAACGGTGAATCGACCATCAATTCGTTCACGCGCGACACCACCCCTCCCAGCGAGTTCTCGACCGGAACCAGGCCGTAGTCCAGGTAGCCGGCCGCCACGCCGTCGAAAACGTCCGAAAACTCCGGGCATGGGATATAGGCCCCGTTGGGCAGAAACATCATCGCCGCCATCTCGCCGTTCGCCCCGTGTTCGCCCTGGAATCCCACCAGGGCCAGGCCCTCCTTCTGTAGCCTGCGGCTTTCCCCGATGACCCGCTGAAACAGTTCGCGGCCGAATTCCGGCCTCACAAGCCCATGCGCGAATCCCTCAACGGAGGCCAGCACCTCCTTTTCACGCGCCGGGTCTGCCACCTCGTCCTTGAATTTGCTGGACGTGAGGGCCATTTCCATGCGTCGGTTCAGCAGCTTCAGGATCTCGAAATCGATCTGGTCAATCTGCTTACGGACCTTCTTCAAATCCACTTCAATCCTCCAATGCCTTGCTCGGTGATAGTCATTCTGTCGATTCTTTCCGCAGGTTCCACGGAACGAAGTCGAGCCGTCCGTTGAATACGGGTTCCTTCAAGGTTTCAGCAAGCCGTTCGATCATGGTCATCATACGTTCGAACTGCTCCGGTAGCATGGCCTGGTCCTTGTCGCTCTGGGCCGTGGATGGGTCGTGGTGCACCTCCACGATCAGGCCGTCGGCGCCCGCTGCAATCGCGGCCAGGGCCATGGGCGGTATCAGTTCCACGCGGCCCGCGCCGTGAGTGGGGTCCACGAATACCGGCAGGTGTGACAGGGTCTTCATGGACGGAATCACCGACAGGTCCAATGTGTTGCGCGTGTATGTCTCGAACGTCCTGATGCCACGTTCGCACAGGATCACGTTCGGGTTTCCCGCGTCCATGATGTATTCCGCGCAACTCAGCCATTCGGCGTAGGTCGAGAACATCCCGCGTTTCAGCATGACAGGCTTTTCAACCTTTCCGATTTCCTTGAGCAACGCGAAGTTCTGCATATTCCGCGCGCCTATCTGGAGCACGTCCGCGTATTCGGTCACCCACCCCACGTCGCGCGTATCCAGGACCTCGGTAATCACGGGGAGACCGGTCTCCGCCCGGGCCTTCGCCAGGATCTTCAGGCCCTTGAGGCCCAGACCCTGGAAAGAGTAGGGCGATGTCCTTGGCTTGAAGGCGCCGCCGCGCAACATCTTTGCGCCGGCCTTCGCGACGGCGCGGGCGATGATCATCGTCTGTTCTTCGCTTTCCACGCTGCAAGGGCCGGCTATGACGACCAGATCCGCCCCGATGCGCAGATCACCCACCTCGATGACAGTGCGCTCATGGTCCCCCCGTCCCGCCAGTTTAAGGTTCTTCATTTTTGTCCTTCGTTCCTTTTCAGGCCACAGACATCATACTTCCGGTCGCGGCGTTAGTCCCAATCCGGCGATCATCCGCGATGCAAGTTCATTCATCATTTCGGCGGCTTTGTTGACATCATCATGCCGCGCAAACTTTACAAGGGCGCTGCCGACAACCACTGCGTCGGCGTGCGCCGCCGCTTCACGGGCCTGGTCAGGGGTCGAGATCCCAAAACCCACGGCCACGGGAGCCTTTACGGTTCCTTTCACCGTATTCAATTCTTCGGCGAGAGTGGCGGACAGGTTTTCCCTGGCTCCGGTCACTCCCAGTCGTGACACGTAGTACACGAAACCAGTGGAAGAGGCGTCGATCAGACGCAGGCGTTCGGGTGAGGTGGTCGGGGACGCCAGGAACACCGTTTCCAGTCCGGACCTGCGAGCCTCCTCGATGTAAGAATCAGCCTCTTCGGGTGGCAGGTCCACTATCAGAGCACCGTCTACACCCGCTTTGCGCGATAGGCGGCAGAAGTCCCGCCGCCCCATGTTCAGGACAGGATTGAAGTACGTGAACAGCACGATTGGAATGTCCAGGCCGCTGGCGCGCATGTGCGTTACCGCGTCCAGAATTCCATTCAGTGTCGTTCCGCCCAGGAGGGCTCGTTGCGCCGCCGATTGGTTTACGGGTCCGTCGGCAAACGGGTCCGTGAACGGGACTCCCAGTTCCAGGATGTCCGCGCCCGCCGCCGCGAGGGTTTTCGCGAACAACGCCGTGGCCTCCAGTGACGGGTCTCCCGCGGTCACGTAGGGGATGAATGCGGCGCGCCCCTTGGCACGCGCCCCTTCTATTGCGCCGGCGAGCCTACTCATGGCCTTTCCCCTTGATTGCGCGAACCGTTTCAACGTCCTTGTCGCCTCGTCCCGACAGGTTCACCAGCAGGATGTCGTCCCGTTTCATTGAAGGGGCTGTTTTCATGGCCCAGGCAATGGCGTGCGCGCTCTCCAGGGCGGGCAGAATGCCTTCCGTCACGGCCAGCGCATCAAAGGCATCGAGGGCCTCGGCATCCGTCGCGGAAACGTAGGTTGCCCGGCCCCGGGCCTTCAGATCGGCGTGCTCGGGGCCTACCGCGGGATAGTCGAGGCCCGCGGAAACGCTGTGAGTGGGACGGACCTGGCCGTCAGCATCCTGCAAAAGATACGTGTATGTGCCGTGCAGAACCCCGGGACGGCCTCCGGTCGGGCCGTCCGCGAAGCGCGCCGCGTGACGTGGGGTGTCCGTGCCCTCTCCACCTGCCTCGACCCCGACCAGAGCAACCGACTGATCATCCAGAAAAGCGGAGAACAGTCCGATTGCATTGCTTCCGCCTCCAACGCACGCCACCGCGAGGTCAGGCAGACGCCCGGTCGAGTTCAGGACCTGTCCGCGGGCCTCCCTACCTATTACGCTCTGGAAGTCCCGAACCATGGCAGGGTAGGGGTGGGGTCCCAGGGCCGATCCCAGAACATAGTGGGTGTTGCGCACGGTGGCGACCCAGTCGCGCATGGCCTCGTTTATGGCGTCCTTGAGGGTGCGGCTGCCGGAGGACACGCCCTTGACCTCGGCCCCCAGCAGTTGCATGCGGAATACGTTGAGGGCCTGCCTCTGCATGTCCACTTCGCCCATGTACACCGTGCATTCAAGCCCGAACGCGGCGGCCGCGGTGGCGGTGGCCACGCCGTGCTGGCCCGCGCCCGTTTCCGCAATCACCCTGGTCTTACCCATCTTGCGAGCCAGGAGGACCTGCCCGATTGTGTTGTTGATCTTGTGGGCGCCCGTGTGAGCCAGGTCCTCGCGTTTCAGAAAAATGCGTGCGCCGCCCAGTTTGCCTGTCAACCGGGCCGCGAAAGTGAGCGGCGTTGGACGACCCACGTAATCGGTCAGCCAACGGTCCAGTTCGGCCCTGAATCCGGGGCCGGATCCGATGCGCCGCCATGCCTCGTCCAGTTCCGTGAGTGGGCCCATCAGTGTCTCGGGTGCGTACATCCCGCCGAAGTCACCGTACCTGCCCGTGCCGGGCTTCATGAAGCACCTCCCTCGGCGTCGGCCCTGCGGACCTCGGCGAAAAACGCCTCGATCCGGGCCCGGTCCTTGATCCCGGGCGCGGATTCCAGACCGCTGGACACATCCACGCCCCATGGTCTGACCCGACGTACCGCCTGCGCCACGTTGTCAGGGGCGAGGGCGCCGGCCAGCAGGGTAAACGGCCTGGTAGCGGCCAGGGACGCAGCCAGAACCTGGTCCACCGGTCCGCCTTTCGGGCCTTCCGGGGTTCTTTGACGGTCCACCAGCAAAAGGCGCGCTTCGCACGAAACGGCGCGCGACAGATCGTTTTCATCCTTCAGGGACACTGCCATGATGCAGCGTTGGGGGGCGATCCGCGGAAAAGCCGCTTGCCCCGAGATTCCATGTAGTTGGACAAGGTCCAGGCCCATGGATTTGTCGATGTCGACTATCTCGTCCAGCGTCCGATTCATGAACACCCCGATCTTCAATACGCCGGCCGGCACAGCCTTGATTATCTCACGCGCCAGATTTGTGGACACGAACCTCGGGCTTTTTCGATGGAATACCAGGCCCACCGCCCAGGCGCCGAAGTCCGCTGCCGCCAGTGCGTCCTCGATCCTGGTGATGCCGCAGACCTTTACCCGCGTGTGGGCCGTGCTCGAACCGTCCATTTTCGAGGCGCCGTGCAGCATCAGTTTGTTCTCTGATCGAGCAGATCGGACAGTGCCTCGCCCGGCCTGCGGCTGGCCACGAGGTGCGTACCGACGAGAAACGCGTCAAAGCCGAGAGCGGCCATTTCCTCCAACTGGTCCCGTCGCCGCAAACCGCTTTCGCAGACCAGGGTCTGACCCCTTTCACCCATTTCGGCGGCCATGGGGGCCAAACGACGCGACACTTCCAGGTCCACGTCAAGCGTTTTCAGATTCCGGTTGTTGACCCCGACCAGGAGCGCCCCGGCCGCGGTCGCGTCCTCCATTTCAGCTTCGTTGTGAACCTCAACCAGGGCCTCGACACCATAATTGTCCGCCGCGTCCAGCATCCGTCGCAGTTCCCTGGGACCAAGCAGGGCCACAATCAGCAGGACGCAGTCGGCCCCTGCGACGCGGGCCTGGGCTACCTGGTAGTCGTCTATGAAGAAGTCCTTCATCAATAGCGGCAGATCCACACGTCGGCGCACGGCCTTGAGGTGGGCAATGTCCCCGCCGAAGAAATCGGGTTCGGTGAGCACCGATATGGCACGGGCGCCGTGATCCCGATATTCCGCCGCGGTGTCCGCGGGATCGATTTCCGGCGCGATCACGCCCGCCGAGGGCGAGGCCCGCTTGATTTCCGCGATGATGCTGATGCCCTCGCTGCGTAACGCGGCCGCGAAGGGGCGGCGCTCGGGCGTCTCGGCGAGCAGCTCGGATAGTTCGTCGATGCTCACTTCCGCCATGGCGCGTTCCACCCGACGGCGGGTGGCGTCCGCAATACGATCCAGGACCGTGCCCGTGATCAAGACGGCCTCCTGCGTGACCTCAGGGCATCCAGGATTCCCGCGGCGCTTCCCGTGTCCACGCTTTTCCTTGCCAGCGTTACGCCCTGGGCCAGGGTTTCAGCCCGCCCCGCCACTACAAGCGACGCTCCGGAATTCAGCAACGCGGCCTCCAGGGCGGGTCCGCCGCGTCCGGCCAGAGTTTCCTCGATGGTACGCGCGTTTTCACCAGCATCGCCGCCGGACAGGTCCCGGGGGTCGCACCGGGCAATACCCGCGTCCTCGGGCCTGATGGTTTCGCGGGACAGGCCTTTGCCCGCTTCGCCGTGACATACGAGGGTGGGTGCCGCCGGGGACAGTTCGTCCATTCCGTCCAGTCCCCGTACCACCATTACCTTTTCGGAGCCCATATCCAGCAGTGCCCGCGCGCATGTCTCGATCAGGCCGTCATCGTATACACCGACCACCTGCCGCCGGACGTGGGCGGGATTCACCAGTGGTCCCAGCACGTTGAAAATGGTCCTGACTCCCAGTTCGCGTCGGGCCTTGGCAACGTGTTTCATGGCGGGGTGAAAGCGGGGAGCGAAAAAGAAGCCGAAACCGACCTCCTCGACAGATTGTTTAGCGCCTTCCGGCCCTGGATCGATGTCCACTCCAAGGGCCTCCAGGACGTCGGCGGAACCCGACCGGCTGGAAACGGATCGATTGCCGTGCTTTGCGACCGCAATGCCGGCCCCTGCCGTGATCAGGGCCGCGGCCGTGGAGATGTTGAAGGTCCCGAGCCCGTCCCCGCCGGTCCCGCATGTGTCTATCACCGGTGAGCGCTCGATATCCACGGTCACGGCCCTTTCCATCAGTCCCTCGGCGAACCCCAGGACCTCATCTCCACCGAAGCCGCGTTCGTTGAGCGCCAGCAGCAGGTTCTTAATTACCGCAGTGTCCTCCTCGCCGGACACCAGCAGGCCCAGGAGGTCCCTGGCGCCCTCACGGCCGATTGGACCTCCGGAACGTATATGCGTGATCCAATCGGAAAGGCGGGTGTTCATCGCGTCGCCTCGACGAAGTTGCGCAGGAGGTCCAGGCCGGAAACGGTCAGGATGGACTCGGGATGGAACTGGACCCCCTCCACCTGGAAGCGTCTGTGACGGATCCCCATGATCACCCCGTCGTCGGTTCGGGCCGAAACCTCCAGACATTCGGGCATCGAACCGGGATCGACGACCAGCGAGTGGTACCTGGTGGCCTCGATCGGATCGTCCAGTCCGGCGAACACGCCGCGGCCGTCGTGCCGCACCATGCTGGTTTTGCCGTGCATCAGACGGGGGGCGCCGATGATCCTTCCGCCGAAGGCCGCCGCTATGGCCTGATGGCCCAGGCAGATCCCCAGAATCGGTATCCTGCCCGCGGACTCCCTGATGATGTCCAGGCACGAGCCAGCGTCCTCGGGACGGCCGGGACCCGGCGACAGCACGATTGCGGAGGGCGGGTGGCTGCGTATCTTTTTGGATGACGTCGCGTCGTTTCTGGTCACCCGGACAATGGCCCCCAGTTCGCGCAGGTACTGAAAGACGTTGTAGGTGAACGAGTCATAGTTGTCGATCAGCAGGATCACGGTCGCTCCTGGGCCAGACCGATCGATTCCAGCACGGCCCCGGCCTTGGACTGAATCTCGCGCAGTTCGCTGGCAGGCCTGGAATCCGCCACGATGCCGGCCCCGGCCTGGAACACGGCCCTGCGCGCGTCGCCCCTTCCCTTGACCGAAAGGCTGCGGATGGTGATGCACGAGTCCAAATTGCCCCGGAAATCGCGATAGACCACGGCCCCCGCGTAGGGTCCCCTGGGGACCGGCTCGATACCGGACACCAGTTGCATGGCCCTTATCTTGGGCGCTCCAGACACGGTGCCCGCTGGAAAGCAGGCTGCGAAGGCGTCCCAGGGGGACAGGCCCCTGCGCATGACGGCCTGAACGCTGGACACCATGTGCATGACGTGGGAATACCTCTCTACCTGCATGAGCGACGGCACCCGCACGGTGCCCGGCCTTGCCACCCGGCCCACGTCGTTGCGACCCAGATCGACCAGCATGATGTGCTCGGCCCGTTCCTTGACGCTGGCCAGCAGGTTCCTTTCGTGACGTTGATCCTCCGCGTCGTCGGCGCCGCGCGGGCGGGTTCCCGCGATCGGGCGGGTCTGGACCTTGTCGCCATCCACCCTGACCAGCATTTCCGGCGACGCGCCCAATACCGCGTCATCCCTGGTGCCCACGAAGAACATGTAAGGCGATGGGTTGATGGCTCGAAGCCGTCGGTACACCTCGAACGGGTCCGCCTTCAACGGGACATCGAACTGCTCGGAGAGGACGGCCTGGAAGATATCACCAGCCTTTATGCGGCGTTTGAGGCGCCGTACTCCATCCATGAACGCCTCGGCGCCCATTTGTCCCTTCAGCCCCGGCCCGTCAGGGAAGGCGCCGGTCCCGTCCCCGGCGAGGTCGATCAACGAGCTTGGCGCGCCTGGGGGCCGCCTCAAGCGTTCCTCCATGTCGTCCAGGGCATCCACTGCTTTGTCGTAGGCCGATTTGAGCGATCCGGACCCATCGGCGATTACCGAGGCAATCAGCAGGACCCGGTGCTTCAGGCGGTCGAATGCCACCACGTTTCCGAAGACCATGAGCCTGGCTTCGGGACCCTCGGGAACCTTGAGATCCACCGATGGTTCGAGGTAGCGGACCATTTCATACCCGACATGTCCCACCGCGCCGCCGCAGAAGCGTGGCAGCCCGGGTTCGTCGAGGGCGCGAAATCGCTCCAGACGTTCGCCCAGAGCCTTGAACGGACAGCCTTCAAGGACGCCTTCGCCGTCGGATCGCCGAAATCCGGCAACACCGTTTTCGACGGTGATTGTCTCCAGCGGGCGCGCGCCCAAAAAAGAGTAGCGCGCGAAGTGCTCGCCACCCTCCACGCTTTCCAGCAGGAATGACGGCTCGTCGGGTTGGCGAATGCGGAGAAACGCGCCCACCGGTGTCAGCGTGTCCGCGTGAAACTGACGGACCAGAGGCACCACGTTGGCGCCGTCGTTCACTGCTTTGCGTACCTGGGCAAGCGTCTTGGGCCCTGACATCATTCCTCCCGGGAATTCATCGTGCGCGACCCCCTGCGAATTGTCAATTTCAGCGCGCGAACTCCCACGGTATCCGGTATTCATTCCGTTGCTTGTAGGACGAGCGTAAACGGCAGGCGCAGTCTGGCCGTTTTCACCACGCGAGCACGACGGCACCGCGGGCTCGCCCGTCGGTGCCGGGCGGTGGTTGACGCGGCATCCCCACAAAGGTTACCTTTTCTACCTCATTGGGAAGGTTTCCTGATTGGGGTGTCCCGATTGGGATTGTCCGGAACCGAAACAGGGGATCCACATGAGACGCGAATACTTCTGCCCGCATTGCGGGGCGACACTGAACCCCAACATCAAAATTATCCTCCTGATCTCCAACGGGGACCAGAAGGGCCTGGTACTCGCCAGCCCGCAACCAGGGGACTACGAACTGATCGTGCCCAGGGAACTTACGTTGAAGAATGGCGACCTTGTCACCATCGAGTGCGCCGTTTGCGGTGCTGATCTCAAATCCAACGTGGACGAGAAACTGGCCAAGGTCGGGTTCAGGGATTCAACAGGCGAAGGCGGGCACGTCGATTTCTCCCGCGTGTTCGGGGAGCACGCCACCTACTTCGTCACCAGGGAGTCGGTGCAGTCATACGGCGAGCACGCGGACGTCTATCATGGCCGCAATTTCTTTGGCGAAGGCAGACTGACCTACTTCTGACCGGCCGGGACGCCTGCCGCCACCTGCCGAAATCCCTTTCAAGACGGTCGGCCGTCACTGCCCGGGGAAGGAAGGAGACCCAAATGTGTTCGATTCTGGGGATCTTCGACATCACCGGCGATACCGGAGCTGTACGCCGGCTTGCCCTCGAAATATCGCGAAAAATGAGACACCGGGGGCCTGACTGGAGCGGTATTTTCGACTGCGACAGGGCCGTGATGGCGCACGAGAGGTTGGCCATCGTGGACGTGGAGCATGGGGCTCAACCCCTTTACAGCCCGGACGGCAACCTGGTGCTGGCCGTCAATGGCGAGATTTATAATCACCGTAGTCTAAAACAGGGACTTGAACAGCCCTGGGAATTTCTTACGGCATCGGACTGCGAGGTGATCCTTGCGCTTTACGATCAGCGGGGTCCGGACTTTCTGAACGACCTGAACGGGATATTCGCGTTCGCCGTCTATGACCGCGAAAGAGACCGCTGGTTCGTGGCTCGCGACCCGATTGGGGTCATGCCGCTGTACACCGGGCGCGACGACCATGGGAGGTTTTTCGTTGCATCCGAATTGAAGGCCCTGGTGGGGGTCTGCCGGACCATTGAAGAGTTCCCCCCGGGGCACTATCTGGACAGCGAACATGAAAAGCCGATTCGCTATTATGAACCAGCGTGGAGGGATTACGAGGAGGTGAAGGACCGTGTCGTGGACCCCTCGGTGCTGCGCCGCGCACTGGAGGCCGCGGTCGAGCGGCAACTGATGTGCGACGTCCCTTACGGCGTGTTGCTGTCAGGCGGGCTCGACTCGTCCCTGATCACTGCCGTGGCGCACGGATTCTACAGGCGACGCGTGGAAAACGGCGGCCGGTCGGAGGCGTGGTGGCCCCAGTTGCACTCGTTTTCCATAGGCCTGGAAGGCTCGCCCGACCTGGCCGCGGCGCGTACTGCCGCGGACGCCATCGGGACGATACACCACGAGTTCAGGTACACCGAGCAGGAGGGGATAGACGCCCTTGCCGATGTGATCCGCCATATCGAAACCTACGATGTAACCACCGTGCGCGCTTCGATACCCATGTTTCTGCTGGCGCGTCGAATCAAGGCCATGGGCATCAAAATGGTCCTGAGCGGGGAGGGGGCGGACGAGGTATTCGGCGGCTACCTGTATTTCCACAAGGCGCCTGACGCGCGCGAATTCCATGCCGAAACGGTGCGTAAACTGGACCAGTTGCACCTGTTCGACTGCCTGCGGGCCAACAAGTCCCTGGCCGCCTGGGGGATCGAGGGACGGGTGCCGTTTCTGGACCGCGAGTTCCTGGACGTGGCCATGGGTTTCGACGCGGCGCACAAGATGGCGGGGGAAGGTCGTATTGAAAAACACGTGCTGCGGGATGCCTTCAGAGGGGCGCTTCCCGACGGGATCCTGTGGCGTCAGAAAGAGCAGTTCTCGGACGGTGTCGGGTATTCGTGGATCGACTCGCTCAAGGCCATGGCCGATGGTGAGGTCAGCGACGCGCAGATGAAACAGTCGGCTTTCCGGTTTCCATTCCATACCCCGGCAACCAAGGAGGCGTACCTCTACCGGTCGATCTTCGAGTCCCTGTTCCCGGGTGACCAGGCCGCGGCGTGCGTGCCTCACGGCATGAGCATCGCGTGCAGCACTCCCGCGGCGATTCGCTGGGACGAGACGTTTCTGAACCACGCCGACCCGTCGGGCCGCGCAGTCAAAGGCGTGCACAAGGACGCTTACTGACCCTTTGTCTCATCTTCATCCATGCGGCGTCTGAGGTCAGCGACGTGTCCCTTGAGATAGTCCCGCTGGTAGCCCCTTGGCGGCGGATCGAAATCGGTCTTGAACTCCAGGCACCTCTCGGCGTATTCCATGCAATGGGTGCAGTCGTTGCAGTTATATTTCGTGCCGTCGCATTCCTCGTTGAAGAACGGCTCGTAAAAGCCGTCCATGCGCTCGAAGTGGACCCTCTTCAGCCCGGCCCCGCCGAACTCCTTGCCGATGATGTCCCACAGGCCCGTGCGTGGGCCCCCATGGTAATAATCGATGCAGTTCGCGTTCAGGAAATTCGGGGCGAACCTCTCGCCGATCTTGAATTTATCGATGCCCAGTCTCAAGTAGTAGGACAGGTCCTCACGCCTGATGAACTGGCTCGATATGGCGATGTTGGGATTGGACACGATGTCGTTGACGCATGGGAACTGGTTCGCCTCTTCCGGAAGGGGCGCCTCGTCCGCGTGGGCGAACGCGTCGGCGTGCCATGTGCGGTATGGGCATCCAGCCATGCACGGGACAGTGCACATGATCTCCAGACGGTCGGCGCCGTACTCGCGGATCACCTGGCGCAGCAGCCGGAAGTTCTTGTTCGCGAACTGGGACACAATGACGATATCTGCTTTCAGGTGTTCCAGCATGAGCCTGAACTTGCCCCAGTCGTCGCAGTTGTAATGGCTGGAAATCTTGATGCCCGCGTCGGGGCAAAGCGCCCTGAAGGCGTTGATCATCCAAGGATTGGCCACCGTGACATAGTCGATGCTGTTTTCATTGATGAACCGGGCCACCTCAACGAGTTCGCGCTTGCCGTCCTCGGTGAACTCGCGGTTGCCGGTGCACGCGGGGTTGAACAACAGGGTGGTCTTTAGGCCGATTTCCCTGGCGCGTCCGAAATGTTCCGCCAGCATCTCGTAGGTTATCTCGGCCCCCTTGGGGCGTCCCGATCCGAAGTTGCGGCTGGTCACGGCGGCGAATATCTCGTTGGCGCCGGCCTTGCTGAACCGGTCCACGGCCATGGAATCCGCCGGGTTGTAGGCGACCGAATAGTATGGATTCACGAGTGTGGTTGTCGGATCTGGGATCAGAGGTTCGGGTTT